>JAISNB010000209.1 GCA_031276435.1 Burkholderiaceae bacterium
CCCAAACGGGAAAGACAAGCCCCATTCAGTGTGCTCTTGCCGATGCGCGGCGCGAAAACACGGATGCTTTCAAAAGCAGTGCGTCGTATGTGTCCACGTCCGCGCCGCCAGCCAGCGCAGAAAACGGGCGCATCCGGCAACAACCCAGCACGCGCGGTTGGGCGAATGGGTGCGCGCGCCATGTGCGTTGCGCAAGGGCGTGGCGCAAGCTCCAAAGAAAAAGCCAGCCCGGCTGGGCTGGCTTGCGTTGGCAATGGGCGGCAGGCGCTATTGGGGCGCTGGCTGCCGCCGGGCCAGATGGCCCGCCGCGCGCTTTAGAACGCCTGCATGTCCAGCGCCATGACGCTGCCTGCGCCTTGCACGATGGCGTCGCGCACGGCGGGGGCGCGCGTGAGGATGTGCTCGGCGTAAAAGTGCGCCGTGGCGATTTTGGCTTGCATGAATTCGGTTTGCCTGCCGGCCTTGAGTTCGGCCTCGGCCACCAGCAACGCGCGCGCCAGTTGCCAGCCCGCAAACAGGTTGCCGGTGAGCATGAGGTAGGGGACGCTGCCCGCGTAGGCGGCATTGGGGTTGCTTTTGGCGTTGGCGGCCACGAAGTCCACGGCGTCCAGGAATGCCTTGCGCGCCTGGCCCAGGTGCAGGGCCGTGGATTTGGCGGCGGCGCTGCCGCTGGCGCGCAGTTGCGCTTCGGTTTTTTCGATTTGCGCGGCCAGCGCCCGGGCGGTTTGGCCGCCGTCGCGCGCGGTTTTGCGCCCGACCAGGTCGTTGGCCTGAATGGCGGTGGTGCCTTCGTAGATGGTGAGGATGCGGGCGTCGCGGTAGTACTGTGCGGCGCCGGTTTCTTCGATGAAGCCCATGCCGCCGTGCACCTGTACGCCCAGGCTGGTGACTTCCAGGCTGATTTCGGTGCTGTAGCCTTTGACCAGCGGGACGGCGAATTCGTAGAAGGTCTGGTTCTGGCGGCGCACTTCGGCGTCGGGGTGGTGGTGCGCGGCGTCGTAGGCGGCGGCGGCGGTGAGCGCCAGCGCGCGCGTGCCCTGGGTGAGGGCGCGCATGGTCATGAGCATGCGCCGCACGTCGGGATGGTGGATGATGCTGGCAGGCCCGGCGACGCTGCCATCGACCGGGCGGCTTTGCACGCGCTCGCGCGCGTAGGCCACGGCTTTCTGGTAGGCGCGCTCGGCAACGGCGATGCCTTGTACGCCGACGGCGTAGCGCGCCGCGTTCATCATGATGAACATGTATTCAAGGCCGCGGTTTTCCTCGCCCACAAGGTAGCCCACGGCGCCGCCGTTGTCGCCCAGTTGCAGGACGGCGGTGGGGCTGGCTTTGATGCCCAGTTTGTGTTCGATGCTGACGCAGTAGACGTCGTTGCGCTCGCCGGGACTGCCGTCGGCTTGTACCAGGAATTTGGGGACGACGAACAGGCTGATGCCTTTGACGCCTTCGGGCGCGCCCTGTACGCGGGCCAGCACCAGATGCACGATGTTTTCAGCCATGTCGTGCTCGCCGTAGGTGATGAAGATCTTGGTGCCGAAGATGCGGTAGGTGCCGTCGGGTTTGGGTTCGGCGCGCGAGCGCACCAGCGACAGGTCGGAGCCGGCTTGCGGCTCGGTCAGGTTCATGGTGCCGGTCCACTGGCCACTGACCAGTTTGGCCAGGTAGGTGGCTTTGAGGGCATCGCTGCCAGCGGTCAGCAGCGCCTCGATGGCGCCATCGGTCAGCATGGGACACAGGGCAAAACTGACGTTGGCGGAGTTGGCCATTTCGCCGCAGGCGGCTCCGATGGTTTTGGGCAGGCCCGAGCCGCCAAAGGCCACCGGGTGTTGCAGGCCTTGCCAGCCGCCTTCGGTGAATTTTTGATAGGCCTCTTTGAAGCCTTTGCTGGTGGTGACTTTCTTGTCAGCCCAGGCCGATGGGGCCACGTCTGCCGGGTGGTTGAGCGGCGCGAGCACTTCCTCGTTGAATTTTGCGCATTCTTCCAGTACGGATTGCGCGGTTTCCAGCGATGCCTCTTCAAAACCGGGCAGTTTGGCGATTTCTTCCAGTCCGGCCAGGTGTTGCATGTTGAACAACATGTCTTTGACGGGGGCTTGATAGCTCATGAAAGTCTCCTTGTCGTAAGACGGGCACCGCGCGCGATGCCCGGGATGAATGACTGCGCGCGCGCAAGAAAGAAAAAACCGGGGGCGGGAGCGCGTCGCGTTTTACAGCGCCTTTGCCAGCTCCGGGACGGCCTGGAACAGGTCGGCCACCAGGCCGTAGTCGGCCACGGAGAAGATGGGGGCTTCCTCGTCTTTGTTGATGGCGACGATGACTTTGCTGTCTTTCATGCCGGCCAGGTGCTGGATGGCGCCCGAGATGCCGCAGGCAATGTACAGTTGCGGCGCGACGATTTTGCCGGTTTGGCCCACTTGCAAGTCGTTGTGCGCGTAGCCCGCGTCGACGGCGGCGCGGCTGGCGCCAATGGCCGCGCCCAGTTTGTCGGCCAGCGGGGTAAGTACTTCGAGGAATTTTTCTTCGCTGCCCAAGCCGCGCCCGCCCGAGACGATGATTTTGGCGGCGGTGAGTTCGGGACGGTCGTTCTTGGCAAATTCGCTGCCCACATACGCGCTTTTGCCGTCGCCAAGCGTGGCGGGCACGGTCTCGACAGCAGCCGCCCCGCCCGTGGTGGCGGCGGCGTCAAAGGCCGTGGTGCGCACGGTGATGACTTTGGCGGCGTCGGCGCTTTGTACGGTGGCAATGGCGTTGCCCGCGTAGAAGGGGCGCTCGAAGGTGTCGGGGCTGATGACTTTGGTGATGTCGCTGATTTGCGCCACGTCCAGTTTGGCGGCCACGCGGGGCGCCACGTTTTTGCCGCCGGAGGTCGAGGCAAACAGGATGTGGGTGTAGGCCGGGGCCACGGCCAGCACCTGCGCGGCCAGGTTTTCGGCCAGGCCGTGCGCGAAGCCTTCGGATTCGGCGTGCAAAACCTTGGTAACGCCAGCAATTTGCGCGGCGGCCGCGGCGGCGGCGCTGGCGCCGTGGCCTGCCACCAGGACGTGGACGTCGCCGCCCAGGGCCAGGGCGGCGGTGATGGTGTTGAGCGTCGCGGCCCGGATGGCGGCGTTGTCGTGCTCGGCAATAACGAGTGCGGTCATGGTCTTGTATCTCCTTGTGATGCGGTGTGTGTGCTGCTGCTGCTGTGGCCCGGGCGGGGTCAGATGACCTTGGCTTCGTTTCTGAGCTTGTCCACCAGGGCGGCCACGTCGGGCACCTTGACACCGGCGCTGCGCTTGGGCGGCTCGCTGACCTTGAGGGTTTTCAGGCGCTGCGTCACATCGACGCCAAGATCGGCTGGCTTGAGGGTTTCAAGCGGTTTTTTCTTGGCTTTCATGATGTTGGGCAGCGTGACGTAGCGCGGCTCGTTCAGGCGCAGGTCGGTGGTGATGACCGCGGGCAGGACGACTTCCAGCGTTTCCAGGCCGCCGTCGATCTCGCGCGTGACTCTGGCTTTGCCATCGGCAATTTGCACCGCGCTGGCAAAGGTGGCTTGCGGCAGGTTGGCCAGCGCGGCCAGCATTTGCCCGGTCTGGTTGGCGTCGTCGTCGATGGCCTGTTTGCCCAGGATGATCAGATCGGGCTTTTCCTTGTCGACCAGCGCCTTGAGCAGCTTGGCCACAGCCAGCGGCTGCAACTGGACGTCGGTTTCCAGCAAAATGCCCCGGTCGGCGCCAATGGCCATGGCGGTGCGCAGGGTTTCCTGGCATTGCGCCACGCCGCAGGAGACTGCGACGATTTCGGTGACGACGCCTTTTTCCTTGAGGCGGACGGCTTCTTCTACCGCAATCTCGTCAAAGGGATTCATGCTCATCTTGACATTGGCAATGTCAACGTCGGTTTGATCGCTTTTGACGCGCACCTTGACGTTGTAGTCCACCACACGCTTGACGGCCACGAGTGCTTTCATACTTGTCTCTCCTGGTTACAAAACTCGCTTGGGCTGGCGCCCTTGCCAATTGATTATAGACACCGGGCTTGCGGGCTTTTGCGCGCCTTGCGCGGGCCATGACGGCGGGTTTGGCCCGGCGTTGCCCGGCATGGCTGGCCTGCGCGCCGCGGCCCGCGCGAGTGGTGCTGGCGCGCCCATGCGGTGTTGTGTTTTGGCGTGAAATGGCCTGTTTTGCCCACAGTTTGTCCGCCGGTTTTCGACCCGGGCGAAAAAAATAGGATAAGGTCACGCCTGTATGAACGTTCTGCAAAAAATCCAATCCGTTTTGCGCCAACTCAACACCGTGATGGCTGGCAAACCCCTACAGGTTCAGGACAGCGTGGTTTGCCTGCTGGCTGGCGGTCATTTGCTGATCGAAGACGTTCCGGGCGTGGGCAAAACCACGCTGGCGCACGCGCTGGCGCGCACTTTCGGACTGCAATTTTCGCGCGTCCAGTTCACCGCCGATCTGATGCCCAGCGACCTGTCGGGCATTTCCGTGTACGACCGGGGGCAGGAGCGTTTCGTGTTTCACCCGGGGCCGGTTTTCGCGCAGGTGTTGCTGGCCGACGAGATCAACCGGGCCAGCCCCAAGACGCAAAGCGCGCTGCTCGAAGCCATGGAAGAGAAACAGGTCTCGGTGGAAGGCGCCACGCGGCCTCTGCCCAGTCCTTTTTTTGTGATTGCCACGCAGAACCCGCACGACCAGTTGGGCACTTACCAGTTGCCGGAGTCGCAGCTCGACCGCTTTCTGATGTGCATCTCGCTGGGCTATCCCGAGCGCGCGGCCGAGCGCGCGCTGCTTGCGGGCAATGGTCGGCGCGACATTGTGCAGCGCCTGACTCCCGCGCTTGGCGCGGGCGAGTTCGCGCAGTTGCAGGCCGCCGTGGAGAAGGTGCATGTGTCTGACCCGCTGCTGGACTACGTGCAGGATCTGGTGGCAACCACGCGCTCGGGCCGCTGGTTTCTGCAAGGGCTGTCGCCGCGCGCGGCCATCGCGCTGATGCGCGCCGCGCGCGCGCAGGCGCTGGTGGCAGGGCGCGACTACGCCGCGCCTGATGACGTGCAGGCCATCTTGCCGCAATGCCTGGCCCATCGCCTGATTCCGGTCAACGACGCGGGGCGCGGCGCCATCGAACAGGTGCGCGCCATGATCGACGCCGTGCCGCTGCGCTGATGCGCCGCCCGATGAGTGCCACCCCCCTGCCCGCTGGCTGAACCGTGAGTGCCGCCACCGCCCCGAAAAGCGTCGCAACAAGCGCCGCCGCAAAACCTGCCGCCAAGGCTGCGGCCTGGTGGCAATGGCGCCAGCGCATGCGCAACTGGTGGCTGCTGCGTCACAAGCCCACAAACGTGACCACGCTGACGCGGCGCAACGTCTACATCCTGCCGACCGGGGTTGGCTGGCTGCTGGCCATGACGCTGCTCGTGCTGCTGATCGCTTCCATCAATTACCAGCTCAACCTGGGTTATTTGCTGACCTTTTTACTGACTGGCTGCGCCGTTGTCGGCATGGTGGTCAGCCACGAAACCCTGCGCGGATTGACCCTGCATCTGGCAACCCCGGCCAGCGTTTTCCTGGGGCAAATGGCCACGGCCGATGTGTTGCTCACCAACCCGGGCCGCCGCCCGCGCTACGCCATTGGCCTGGCGCTGCTGGGCAGCGCGCAGTGGGCCTATGCCGATGTGCCCAGGCAGGGCGAGGCGCGCGTTCAGGTGCGTTTCCAACCCGCGTGGCGCGGCCTGCAAACCGTGCCGCCACTGGTGGCGGAGACGCGCTTTCCGCTGGGCACTTTCCGGGTGTGGACCATCTGGCGGCCCAGCATGCAGGTGCTGGTTTTTCCAAGGCCCGAGGATTCGCCGCCGCCCCTGCCGCCGGGCGAGCCGCACGCGGGCCGCGGCATGTCAGGCTCGGCGCGGGCAACCGACGAATTCGACGGCGTGCGCGCCTGGCGCCAGGGCGATCCCATGAAGTGGGTGGTGTGGAAAAAATTCGCCAAGACGGGGGCCTTGGTCAGTCGCGACGCGCAACAGGCCCAGCGTTTCGAGTTGTGGCTCGATTACGCGCGCACGGGTGCCGCCCACCCCGAAGCGCGCATTTCACGCCTGACGGCGTGGGTGCTGGCCGCCGATGCGCAAAACATGGACTGGGGCCTGCGCCTGCCCGGCCTGAGCATCGCCCCCGGCAGCGGCCCCGCGCACCGCATGCGTTGCCTGGAGGCGCTGGCGCTATGCTGAGCCTGCGCAATCGCCTGACCCGCTTGCCGCGCGAGGCGCGCGACACCCTGTTTTTGCTGGCCGTCATCGCCTGGGTGGTGTTGCCGCACATCAACCGCCTGCCCCTGTGGTGCAGCGCGCTGGCCGGTTGCATGCTGCTGTGGCGCTGCTGGCTGGCCATTGCGGGCAGGCCGCTGCCCAACCGCTGGTGGCTCGTGGCGCTGCTGGTGGCCGCTGTGGCCGCCACCGTCATGAGTCACCGCACGCTGATCGGCAGCGCGTCCGGAACCACGCTGATTGTGGCGCTGCTGGCGCTCAAGACCCTGGAGATGCGCGCCCGGCGCGATGCCTTCGTGCTGTTCTTTCTGGGCTTTTTCGCCATGCTGACCCACTTTCTGCACTCGCAATCGTTGCCCGTGGCCACTGCCATGCTGCTCGCGCTGCTGGGGCTGCTCACGTGCCTGATCAACGCGCACCGGCCCGTGGGCCAGCCCAGCCTGCTGCAATCGGCGCTGCTGGCTGGCAAGATGACCCTGCTGGGCGCGCCCATCATGCTCGCGCTGTTCATACTGTTTCCCCGCTTCGCGCCGCTGTGGGGGCTGCCCAATGACGCGCTGGTCGGCTGGTCGGGGCTTTCATCGTCCATGCAGGTTGGCAATCTGGCCGAACTGGCGCTGGACGAAGGCATTGCGTTTCGCATCAAATTCGACGGCGTTCCCCCCGCGCAGCGCGACCTGTACTTCCGCGGCCCCGTGCTCAGCCGCTTCGATGGCCGCGAGTGGCGCATGAATGACGACGTATTCATCCTGGCGCAACTGCGACAAAAGCTGGCGCCGGACGTGCAGGTGCAGGGCACGCCCGTCAGCTACGAGGTCACGCTGGAAGTCAGCAACCGCCCCTGGCTGTTCGTCATGGATGTCGCGCCCGAATCGCCGCAACTGCCAACCGGCCAAAGTGCCAGCCTGACCGCCGATCTGCAATGGCTGCGCGGCCGTCCCGTCACCGACGTGCTGCGCTACCGCGTCACGAGCTATCCCGATTTCCGCTATGGCGTTGCAGAGCACGGACGGTTCGACGCCAGCGCCTTCCTGCGCCTGCCCGCGGGCTTCAACCCGCGCACGCTGGAACTGGCCGCGCAAATGAAGCGCCAGCACGGCGACGACGCCCAGGCCCTGGTGGGCGCCGCCCTGGAGCGATTGCGTACCGGCGGCTACGGCTACACACTGGAGCCTGGCGTCTACGGACGCGAGACCGCCGACGAATTCTGGTTTGACACCAAGGCGGGTTTTTGCGAACACATCGCCTCGGCCTTCGTCATCCTCATGCGCGCGGCGGGCGTCCCAGCGCGCATCGTCACCGGCTACCAGGGCGGCGACATGAACCCCGTCGACAACTACTGGACCGTGCGCCAGGCCGATGCCCACGCCTGGGCCGAAGTGTGGCTGGCCGATCGCGGCTGGGTGCGCGTAGATCCCACCGGAGCCGTCGCTCCGGGCCGCACAGGCCAGTTCCAGCGCCTGCGCGCGCCCGACGGCCTGATGGCTGGCGCCATCGCCAACCTCAGCCCCACCGCCCTCGCGCAACTGCGCGCGCTCTGGGAAGCCGCCAACAACCACTGGAACCAGTGGGTGCTCAACTACACGCAAACGCGCCAACTCGACCTGCTGAGAAACTTGGGCTTCGAGCGCCCCACTTGGCAGGACTTGCTCAAACTCATGGCCGCACTGATCGCCGCGGCGGGCGCCATTGGCGTGACCTGGGTCATGTGGGAGAGGCGCCAGCACAACCCGTGGCTGCGGCTTTTAGCGCGCACGCGCCACCAACTGGCCCGCTCTGGCATCCAGGTGCCGCTCAACGCGCCACCGCGCGCGCTGGCCGAGCAGGTATCGGCCCATACCAACCTGCCTGAAGCGGCGCGCCAATCCCTGGCCCAATGGCTGCTCGCGCTGGAACGCCTGCGCTACGCCCCACCCGGCGCCGCGCGCGAAAACCTCGCCACCCTGCAACGCCAGCTTGTCCCCATCGTCCGCGCGCTGCGCCGCGCCACTTGACGAATGCCTGACAGCACGATGGCGCGCTTCCCCCACGCGCCTGATTTGTGCCGGGAGTTCGCGGCGCTTTACTCCATCACCGGAATCAGGTAGTCGCGGCTGATGAGCGCGCCCAGTGTGTTGACGCGGTCCAGAAATTGCGTGAGAAAGGCATGCA
>JAISNB010000221.1 GCA_031276435.1 Burkholderiaceae bacterium
CTTCGACGTGTGGATGGTGGGCCTGTTTGGCGTTCTGGGCTACGTGTTCATCAAACTGGGCATGGAAACAGCGCCACTGCTGCTGGGGCTGGTGCTCGGCCCCATGATGGAAGAAAACCTGCGCCGCGCGCTGCTGTTTTCGCGCGGGCAGTGGAGCGTTTTCGTCACCAGTCCGCTATCGGCCACATTGCTGGGCATGGCCCTGGCCCTGCTGGTGGTGGTGTTGCTGCCGGGCATACGGGCCAAGCGCGAAGAGGCTTTTGTGGAGGACTGATGTTTTTTGGGGCAAAAGCAAAAGCGCGGGCGAGCAAAAACAGCGCGGCGCCTCAAACCTCTTCCAGCAGCGGGTAGGGCAGGCGCCATGAAAGCGATGGATTGCTCTCTCGCAGTGACGAGGATTTGCATGCGTGTGCGCGTTGCCCCTTCATTGCTGTAGCACAACACGGGTTTGCACCTGCCCGCCCCGCATTCGCCGCCAGCCCGCCAAGCTATGATTGCGGGTCGCTGGTTCTAGCGGGCCGCCGTGTCGGCTCTTGGGTTTCTTGTGCGCCTCAATTCCATCAAGCTTTCTGGCTTCAAGTCGTTTGCCGAGCCGACCAATTTCCAGTTGCCCGGGCAGTTGGTGGGCGTGGTTGGCCCCAATGGTTGCGGAAAGTCCAACATCATGGACGCCGTGCGCTGGGTGTTGGGCGAGTCCCGGGCCAGCGAATTGCGCGGCGAGTCCATGCAGGACGTGATTTTCAACGGCACCACGCAGCGCAAACCGGCCAGCCGTTCCAGTGTGGAACTGGTGTTTGACAACGGCGACCACCGCGCTGGCGGCCAGTGGAGCCAGTTCACCGAGATTTCCGTCAGGCGCGTGCTCACGCGCGATGGCAACAGCAGCTACCTCATCAACAACCAGCCCGTGCGTCGGCGCGATGTGCAGGACGTGTTCCTGGGCACGGGCCTGGGGCCGCGCGCCTACGCCATCATCGGGCAGGGCACCATCAGCCGCATCATTGAGTCGCGTCCCGAGGAGTTGCGTCTGTTCCTGGAAGAAGCCGCTGGCGTTTCCAAGTACAAGGAGCGCCGCCGCGAGACCGAAAACCGCCTGGCCGATACGCGCGAGAACCTCACGCGCGTGGAAGACATTCTGCGCGAACTCAACAGCAATCTGGAGAAGCTGGAAAAGCAGGCCGAGGTGGCGCAGCAGTATCAGGGCTTGCAGGCGGCCAGCCAGCTCAAGCAGAACCAGCTTTGGTTTCTCAAGCGCGCCGAGGCCGCGCAAGACGAGGACAAGCTCAAGGCCGACGCCGCGCAAGCGGCCACCGATCTGGAGGCGCGCATTGCCGATTTGCGCCATGTCGAGGCCGAACTGGAAGCCATTCGCCAAGCGCACTACGCTGCGGGCGATGGCGTCAACCAAGCGCAGGGTTTGCTGTACGAGGCCAGTTCTGAAGTGGGCAGGCTCGAAGCCGAAATCCGCTTCGTGGTCGAAGGCCGCCAGCGCGCCGGGCAGCGGCTGGCGCAGATCGAGGAGCAACTGCGGCAATGGGCCGCGCGCAAGAGCGAATCCGAGTTGGAAACCGGGGCGCTGGCCGAGCAAGACGCGCTGGCCGAAGAGCAAGGCTTGACCCTGGCCGCGCAGCTTGAAGAGCAGCAACAGGCGTTGCCCCTTTTGCAAGAGGCGCTGCAACAGGCGCAGGCGCAGGCCAGCGCGCAGCGCATGGCCGTGGCGCAGGTGCAGCAGCAAATCCAGGTGCTGGCCGCCGAGCAGCGCGGCATCGAAGAGCAAACCCGCCAGCAGCGTCAGCGGCAGGAAAAGCTCGACGCCGACCGCGGCGCACTGGCCGCGCCCGACGCGCGGCATTTGCTCAATCTGAAAGAGCAACTGCTCAAAGCCGAGGAAAACGCGCAACTCACACAGGCGCGCCAGCAGGAATTGCAAGACAGCGTGCCGCTGCTTGACGATGCGCGCCGCGCGGCGCAGCAGGCCGTCAACACCGAGAGTGCCAAACAGGCCGACCTGTCGGCCCGGCTTGAGGCGCTCAAGGCGCTGCAAGAAAAGGTCAAGACCAGTGGCAAGCTCCAGCCGTGGCTGCTCAAACACGGGCTGGACGGCATGCAGGGGCTGTGGAGCCGCATCCACGTACAACCCGGTTGGGAAACCGCGCTGGAAGCCGCACTGCGCGAGCGCATGGCCGCGCTGGAAGTGGGCCGCCTTGACGTGGTGCGCGCCTTTGCCAGCGACGCGCCGCCCGCCAAACTGGCCTTCTACAGTCCGCCAGCAGCGCCCGCGCCCGGGCGCGCCGCCACTGCCGCGCTACCGCGCCTGGCCGATTGGCTGCGCCTGGGTGATGCCAGCCAGCAAGCCATCCTGGCCGACTGGCTGGCCGGGTGCTACACCGCGGCGTCGCTGGAAGAGGCGCTGGCGCGGCGCGCGCAATTGCAGCCGGGCGAGGCCATCTACATCCAGAGCGGCCATTGCGTGACCGCGCACGGCGTCAGCTTTTACGCGCAAGACTCCGAGCAGGCCGGGCTGCTGGCGCGGGCGCAAGAAATCGAAAACCTGGACAAACAACTGCGCGCCCAGAACCTCATTGCAGAAGAAGCGCGCGGCGCGCTCATCCAGGCGGAAGCGGCCTGCACCGGCGCGGCGCAGCAATTGACCAGCGTGCGCCAGCAAGCCGCGCAGGCACAGCAGGCCGTGCACGACTTGCAGGTGCAAATCCTGCGCCTGAGCCAGTTGGCCGAGCAAACGCGCGCGCGCGGCGAACAAATCGACGCCGACCTGGCCGACGTGCATGCGGCCCTGCACCAGTTGCAGCAGCGCCGCGCAACCGCCCAAGCGCGTTTTGAAGAACTGGATCTGCAACTGGCCGACACGCAAGAGCGTCACGCGCAGCTTGACGAGCGCGTGATGGATGCCGAGCGCAAACTGGCCGACGCGCGCGAGCAGCAGCGCGCGCTGGAGCGCCAGGCGCAGGAAGCGCAATTTGCGCAGCGCGCGCTGCAAGCGCGCCGTGCCGAACTCGCCCGCGCCATCGACACCGCCGCGCAGCAAACCGCCGCGCTGGAGGCCGAGCAGCAACGCGCGCACGAAGAATTCGCGCGGCTCGATGACGCCGCTGCCCAGGCGGGCCTGCAAACCGCGCTGGCCCTCAAGCTGGAACGCGAGCAGGCGCTGGCCGCCCGGCGCAGCGCCTACGACGATTTGACCGCCAAACTGCGCGCCAGCGACGAGCACCGCCTGCGCCTGGAGCACGCTCTGGAGCCGCTGCGCCAGCGCATCACCGATCTGCAACTCAAAGAACAGGCCGCGCGCCTGGGCGCCGGGCAATACACCCAGATGCTGGCTGAAGCGCAAGCCGATCTGGCGCAGGTGGCGCAATCCATCTCTGAGGGCAACGTCAGACTTGGCGGCCTGCAATCTGAAATCGACCGCCTGCGGCGCGAACTGGAAGCCCTGGGCAACGTCAACCTGGCGGCGCTGGAAGAGCTGACCGCCGCGCGCGAACGCAAGCAGTTTCTGGACGCGCAATCGACCGACCTGACCGAGGCCATGGCCACGCTGGAAGCGGCCATCCACAAAATCGACCAGGAAACGCGCGCGCTGCTGGGCGAGACCTTCAACACCGTCAACGAGCACTTTGGCCGCATGTTCCCCGAACTGTTTGGCGGCGGCAACGCCAGGCTGGTCATGACGGGCGAGGAAATCCTGGACTCGGGCGTGCAGGTAATGGCGCAGCCGCCGGGCAAGAAAAACCAGACCATCCATCTGCTCTCGGGCGGAGAAAAGGCGCTGACCGCCATCGCGCTGGTGTTTGCCATCTTCCAGCTCAACCCCGCGCCGTTTTGCCTGCTTGACGAAGTGGACGCGCCGCTGGACGACGCCAACACCGAGCGTTACGCCAAATTGGTCACGCGCATGAGCGGGCAGGGCACGCAGTTCTTGTTCATCAGCCACAACAAAATCGCCATGGAAATGGCGCAGCAACTCATTGGCGTGACCATGCAAGAGCAAGGCGTCTCGCGCATCGTGGCCGTGGACATGGAAAGCGCGGTCAGCATGGCGGAGGCCGCGTGAGCAGCGCCACGGCAGCAGCAGCAGCGGCAGGCCCGTTGCAACCGGCGCGCGCGCGCCGCGGTGGCTGCAACTGGCGCCGCGCGGGGAGAAAGCCGCGCCCATGAACGCGCTGCAAGTGTGGCTGGCAGCCGCTGGCGGCCTGGTGCTTGGCGGCATCGTCGCCTGGGAAGCCTGGAATGCGCGCCGCAACGCGCCGCGCCAGCCCGAGCCTGAATCGCGCCCCGCCGCGCTGGACGGCACTGGCACGGCGGCGACAACAACGGGCCAGCCCCCGGCCAACTGGGCGGACGTGGCGCGCGCCGCGCGGATCGAACCCGCGTTTGAACCCGGCAGCGCGCTTTTTCCCTTGGGCGCGGCGGCGGCGCTGCCGCCCGAAAAACGGCCCCGGATCGACGCGCTGATTGACGCCATCGCGCCCATTGCCTTCGATGGCCGCCTGGTATCGGGCGACGCCGCGCTGGCCGCCATGCCAGCCACGCGCCGCGTGGGCAGCAAGCCGTTTGCGGTGGAAGGCTGCAACGACGCCACGCGCGAATGGGAAACCCCCGCGCCCGGCCAGCGTTACGGCGCGTTGCAAGCGGGCGTGCAACTGGCCAACCGCACCGGGCCGCTCAACGAAATCGAATTCTCGGAATTCGTCATGAAAGTGCAGCACTACGCCGACGTCATCGGCGGCGCGCCTGAATTTCCGGACATGCTCGACGAGGTGGAGCGCGCCCGCGAGCTGGACGAATTTGCCGCCCGGCACGACGCGCAACTGGGACTTACACTGCGCGCTCGGCACGCGGCCTGGAGTCCGGCCTTCGTCTGCCAGCAGGCGGGCAAACTCGGCTTTGTCATTGGCGCCATCCCCGGGCGCATGGTTTTGCCATCGCCCGAAGCGGGCATGCCCGCCATTCTGGAACTGGCGTTCGACGCGCGTGCCGCGCTGTCCGAAGACCCCACCCAGTCTGCCCTCACGGAACTGGCGCTGGCGCTGGACGTGCCGCAAGTGCCCGCCAGTTGGCAACCCTTTGAACGCTTGCGCGAAGCGGCCTTTGCGCTGGCGCAAAACATGGACGGCGTCATCACGGACGACACGGGCCAGCCGCTGCGCGCGGGCGACATCGACCGCATTGGCCAGGACCTGCAACAGCTCTACCAGACGCTGCAAGCGCACGACCTGGCCGCAGGCTCGCCCCAGGCCAGGCGCCTGTTCAGTTGACCGGCACGCGCGTCGCGCGGTGCAAAAAGCGAAAGCGCGCGCGCTCCCAAACACGCGCCGCGCCGGATGGATCCAACCTGAAACGAAAGCAACGAAAACCCATGGATGATTTGCAAACACAAGCCGCCCGGTTGCGCGAACAACTCAACCGAGCCGCCTGGCGCTACTACACGCTGGACGATCCGGACATCCCGGACGCCGAATACGACCGCCTGCTGCGCCAATTGCAGGCGCTTGAGGCGCAGCACCCCGAACTGCGCGCGCCCGATTCGCCCACCCTGCGCGTGGGCGGCCAGATTCTGGACGGCTTTGCCCCCGTGCGGCACCGCGTGCCCATGCTCAGCATCCGCACCGAAACCGACACCACGCCCGCTGGCGCGGAAAACTTCGAGCAGCAAGTGCGCAACTACCTGGCCAGCGAACAGCGCCGCACCCAGCTCAAACCCGACGACGAGCGCCACCGCGCCCAACCGCTTGGCGACCAGGCCCTGGCCGTCCTGGGCGGCCAGCCGCTGCGCTTTGTGGCCGAACCCAAATTCGACGGCCTGGCCATGAGCCTGCGCTACGAGCGCGGCGTACTTGTGCAAGCGGCCACCCGGGGCGACGGCGAAACCGGCGAAGACGTCACGCAAAACATCCGCACCGTGCGGCAAATTCCGCTGCGCCTTCAAAACGCCCCATCGCTGGATGTGCCCGACGTGCTGGAAGTGCGCGGCGAGCTTTACATGCGCCGCGACCACTTCGACGCCCTCAACCAGACGCAGCGCGCAAAAATGGCCGCTGGCGACAAGACCGCCAAAATCTTCGCCAACCCGCGCAACGCCGCCGCAGGCTCGGTGCGCCAGCTCGACCCGCGCATCGCCGCGCAAAGACCGCTGAGCTTTTTTGCCTATGGCCTGGGCGAAATCACCCCGCCGCAAGCGGGCGGCCCGCGCCTTGCCAGCCACTGGCAAATCCTGCAAGCACTCAAGGCCTGGGGCTTTCCGGTATCTGACCTTGCCCGCCCCTGCCAGGGCGCCGCCGAACTGATCGCCTTTCATGCCAGCGTGGCCGCGCGGCGCGACAGCCTGCCCTTCGACATCGACGGCGTGGTCTACAAAGTAGACAGCCTGGCGCTGCAAACCGAACTGGGCTTTGTCACGCGCGAACCGCGCTGGGCCGTGGCCCACAAATACCCGCCGCAAGAAGAACTGACCACCGTACTGGCCATCGACATCCAGGTGGGCCGCACCGGCAAACTCACACCTGTGGCCAAACTGGCCCCCGTACTGGTGGGCGGCGTCACCGTCACCAACGCCACCTTGCACAACGAACTGGAAGCGCGCCGCAAGGACGTGCGCGTGGGCGACGCCGTCACCGTGCGCCGCGCTGGCGACGTCATCCCCGAAATCATCCTCGTGCAAAAAGACAAGCGCCCGAGCGAAGCGCCCGAATTTTCCATGCCGCTGCACTGCCCCGTCTGCGGCAGCGACGTCGTGCGCGAAGAAGGCGAAGCCGACCACCGCTGCACCGGCGGCCTGTTCTGCTCGGCCCAGCGCAAACAGGCCATGCTCCACTTTGCCAGCCGCCGCGCCATGGACATCGAGGGACTGGGCGAAAAACTGGTCGACCAACTGGTCGACAGCGGCGCCGTCAAAACCCTGCCCGACCTCTATCGCCTCAGCGTGGCAGCGCTTGCCGCGCTGGACCGCATGGCGCAAAAATCGGCGCAAAACCTGTGCGACGCGCTGGAAAAATCCAAACAAACCACACTGCCGCGCTTCTTGTACGCGCTTGGCATACGCCACGTGGGCGAAAGCACCGCCAAAGAACTGGCGCGGCACTTTGGCGCCTTGCCCGCCATCATGGGCGCGCAGCCCGCGCAAGCGGCCAGCGTGGAACAACTGGAACAAGTGCCCGACGTGGGCGCCACCGTCGCGCAAAGCATCCACACCTTTTTCCAGCAGGCGCACAACCGCGAAGTGGTCGAGCAACTGCTCGCCTGCGGCGTGCGCTGGCCCGATGCCCCTGCCGCCGCTGGCGCTCTGCTGCCGCTGGCGGGCAAAACCCTTGTGCTCACCGGCACCTTGCCCACACTCACGCGCGACGAGGCCAAAGACCGCCTGGAAGCCGCGGGCGCCAAAGTGGCCGGATCAGTCAGCAAAAAAACCAGCTACGTGGTCGCGGGCGCCGAAGCGGGCAGCAAACTGGAAAAAGCCCAGGCGCTCGGCGTACCCGTCCTCGACGAAGCGGGCATGCTGGCCCTGCTGGCGGGCAAGGCGCCGTAAGCGTGTGCGCAAAGCCTTTGCCGGTTTGGGCAGCACACACACAAGTCAGGCATTCGTGCATTTCTGATTAACCGTCATTGCAAGAAGCGAAGCGACATGGCAATCCATGCAACGGCTGAACTTCCCGAAACGCCGCAGCAGATGGCAAAACTTCAACTGGATTGCCACGCGCCTGCGGCGCTCGCAATGACGAAAATTTGAGAGTTTGGTTCGTTCGGCGCTCCGCGCACCCCTCTCTCCCGCGAATGGGAAGAGGAAATGAAGCACTTATAAAGTCGGCGCACGGAAAATTCAATACTGCCGCTTTATTTAAAAGCCACTTTATGGAAGTGGCTTTTTTGTGGCTGCTGTGGGTATTTTGTGCAGTACAGAGGCACACCCCCTCCCATGATGGGGGCGAGGGAAAAAATAATACGGAAGCGATGCATCTATCCCGTCATTGCGAGGAGCTTTAGCCCCGTGGCAATCCATCCCTTTCTTGCAACACAACCGGCATACGAGAAAGGGTGCATATCCTCTCTCGCCCCTTCCGGGGCACTCTCTCCCTAAAAGGGAGAGAGGAAGGCAAGCGGCGCATCCATCCATTACCCTCGTCCCTTGCGCAATGTATCTTCCCCCTCTCCCCCTCCCCAAGGGGAGGGATGGGGAGAGGGTTGGGGTGAGGGGGAATTTTCCACGCAGCACAAAAAGGTGGACAAAATCGCCGTCATTGCGAATGACTTTAACCCCGTGGCAATCCAGACAGCGCATGGATTGTTTTGCCGCCACGCCTTCGGCGCGCTGCTTGCAATAACGGAAAATTGCCTGTCCGCTGATCCCAGAATTGTGATTTGACGCGCGTCCGCATGAATCCATTGTTTCGCCAAGGCTTTATGCCTACAATGTTGCCTTCTCCTGATGACAAATCCACCTCCAAAAGAAAGCCCGTATGAACACCCAAGCGCATGCCTTGAGCGGCGACGCCCTCCTGCAATTTCTGGACCGGCTGGAAGCCGATCTGGAAGAAGAAAGCGGCTCCGGCCAGGCCATCGCGCTGGCCGAGCGCCTTGCCGCGCAGCCTTTGCGGGCCGATTCGCTGGAAGCCATCGAACGGCTTGTCGCCCTGTGGATGCAAGCGGACAACGCGGCGGCGGCGCGCGCCGTGATCGAGGCGGACGGCGCGGCCCTGCTGCAAACCCTGCCGCCCCCAGAGCGCACAAAA
>JAISNB010000022.1 GCA_031276435.1 Burkholderiaceae bacterium
TGGCGATTTTTTCGCCCTGCCACTTCAGCAGGGGCGGCGCGCCCAGCCAGGCGAGCAGCCACAGCGCCAGCAGTGCCACCAGCGTGTGCAGCGGCCAGCGCCAGCGGCGGCGTTGGGGCCACCAGCGTTGCGGTTTTTCAAGCCTGGATGCGTCGGTTGGGTGGTTCACAAGGGGCCATTGTCCCACGCGCCAGATGGTCTTTGCAGGTTGGGGGAAAAGTAAACCCGGCGGTACGGCCTTCAGCCCATCCGCCGGGTTCGGGCGGCCCGGCCAAGCGGGTCCGCTGCTTCCTGGCGCAAGAGGTTTGTTGCTCGTCGCGCCGGAGAAAAGGCAAGGGATTGCCTTTTTCGGGGTTTGGCCCGCGCTGCGACCACTGGGTCCGCGGTGCAAGGAAGGGCCGGGACAGATGGCTTTGACGGGGCCGGTGTCCAGAAAAAATAGCTTTCTCTGGACGCCCCCAAATCTACCGGGGCGCGCAAGCGCGCGCCAGCCAAAAATTCCAACGCCGCCAGGCCGTCCGATTGACGCTGGCAATCGCGCACGTGCACTGCGCTCAATCTCTTTGCCAGCAATGATTATGCGCTTCAATAAAGATAGCAACGCCCGCGCCTGGAAACGCCAAATTCCGGATTGTCATGAAAATTCCAGTTTTAATTTTGACGCGCTTTGCAAAATCTCTCTAGAATGCCCGGTTGTATCCACAAATGACTCCCTTCGGAGCCGATTTCTGATGACCGTTGCGACGACCCGTCTGCCCAGCAGATGTCTTGCGTCAAAACATGCGTGAAGCCTGGTGGCGCCATGCGCGCCGCCACCGCTTTCATGGCCCGGGAACACACGGGCGCAGACGGCGGCGGCCAAAACCGCAGCCAGCAGCGCTGCCGCCGCTCTCCCGGTCTCTTTCAGGCAATGACCTTTTCTTTCTTTGTCATTGTTGCGTCCAGCCGCCCCCCGGGTGGTTGGCTGCGGATTTGGTTTGCGGGGACTGACACATGAATTTATCCAGCAAATGCGCCAGCGTTGCGCGCGCAACAAGAACGTTTCTTGGCGATGTGGCCGAGGGGCTGTTTCAGGTCACGCACAACGGCTTTGCGCTGGTGGGACTGAGCGTGGTGGTGGCCGTCGGGCTGCTCGCCATGCGCCCTGACTTGCGCGCCCAGGGCGAGGAGCGCCTGACCGAATGGCTGGTGGCGCGCAAGCTGGCCGAGGCCGGAGACGACGTGCCCGCCGCCGATCCCGAGGCCATCGAGCGCGTCACCGCCGTCGACCCGAATGACCTGCCGCAAGAGCAGGCGCGCGTGGCGTACTGGATCGCCAAGAAATACCGCGTCGCGCCCGAGCCTTTGGCCGCGCTGGTGGCCGAGGCCTACGAACTTGGCCCCAAGGTCAAGCTCGATCCCACGCTGATCCTGGCCGTGATGGCCGTCGAATCCAACTTCAATCCGTTTGCGCAAAGCCATGTGGGCGCGCAGGGGCTGATGCAGGTAATGACCGAAGTGCATTCCGACAAGTACCAGGACTTTGGCGGCCAGTTTGCCGCATTCGATCCCGTCAGCAACCTGCGCGTGGGCGTGCGCGTGCTGCAAGAATGCATTGCGCGCGCCGGTTCCGTGCCTGGCGGGCTGAAGTACTACGTGGGCGCCAGCAACCTGCCAAGCGACGGCGGCTACGCCGCCAAGGTGCTGGCCGAGCACGCGCGCATATTCCAGGTTGCCAAGGGCCGCCCGCTCACCGACGGCAACAGCAGCGGCAGCTTGCAGGCGCAAGCGGACAAGCCCGCGCCACTGCCCGTCCAGCCTGCCGCGAGCGCGGCATCCGCGCCCGCGGGCAGCGCCGCCCCGCTTGAGGTGGCCGTGCTCTGATCTGAAGCACGCGCGCACGGCGGTATCTGAAGCCGCGCACGCGCGCATGCCAACCACGCATCAGCTAAACTTGCGCCCGTGCGCGACTGGCGATAGGCACTGTTTGTTTTCCCGTCCGATGCTGAGGTGGACCTGTGGGGGCTTTTTGGGCGCTCCACGCAACCACCAGGAAGCGCACCGCGCCGTGTGGCCGCCAACCGGATTGGCGCACGCGGCGTGTTCCGCCGTTCGCCTGGGCAGCTCTTGTCATCGCGCAAGGCTCTTGTTTGAGAACCTGTTCGCTGTTTTTTGGGCATCGCGCAAATGCCTGGATGACCCGGGCGGGTTCTAAGAACTGCCACCAATCAATCACATCATGTTCCAGAAATCCATCTCCATCGCCCAGGCCGATCCTCAAGTGTGGGCCGCCATCGCGGCCGAGCACCAGCGCCAGGAAGACCACATCGAGCTGATCGCCAGCGAGAACTACACCTCACCTGCCGTGCTGGCCGCGCAGGGCAGCCAACTGACCAACAAATACGCCGAAGGCTATCCGGGCCGCCGCTATTACGGCGGCTGTGAATACGTGGATGTGGTCGAGCAACTGGCCATCGACCGCGTCAAACAGCTTTTTGGCGCCGAGGCCGCCAACGTGCAGCCGCACTGCGGCGCCAGCGCCAACGAGGCCGCCTTCATGGCCTTTCTGAAACCGGGCGACACCATCATGGGTATGAGCCTGGCCGAAGGCGGCCACCTCACGCACGGCATGCCGCTGAACATGAGCGGCAAATGGTTCAACGTGGTCAGCTACGGACTTGACGCGCAAGAAGCCATCGACTACGACGCCATGGAGAAAAAAGCGCACGAAACCCGGCCCAAACTCATCATCGCAGGAGCCAGCGCCTACGCACTGGAAATCGACTTCGCGCGCTTTGCCCGCGTCGCCAAAGATGTGGGTGCCATCTTCATGGTGGACATGGCCCACTACGCGGGCCTGATTGCCGGCGGCGTCTACCCCAACCCCGTGCCGCATGCCGATGTGGTCACCTCCACCACGCACAAAAGCCTGCGCGGGCCGCGCTCGGGCTTCATCCTGATGAAAACCGAGCACGAAAAAGCCATCAACAGCGCCGTTTTCCCCGGCCTGCAAGGCGGGCCTTTGATGCACGTCATCGCCGCCAAGGCCATCGCCTTCCAAGAGGCGCTGCAACCCGAATTCAGGCAATACGCCGCGCAAGTCAAGCACAACGCGCAAGTGCTGGCCCAGACACTGACGCAGCGCGGCCTGCGCATCATCAGTGGCCGTACCGAAAGCCACCTCATGCTGGTCGATCTGCGCGCCAAGAAAATCACCGGCAAAGAAGCCGAAACCGCGCTGGGCAGCGCCCGCATGACCATCAACAAAAACGCCATCCCCAACGACCCTGAAAAACCCATGGTCACCAGTGGCGTGCGCATCGGCACACCCGCCATGACCACGCGCGGCTTCGGGCCAGAAGAGGCGCGCCAGACCGCCAACCTGATTGCCGACGTGCTCGACAACCCGCGCGACGAAGCCACCCTGGCCGCAACGCGCGATCGGGTGGCCGATCTGACGCGGCGCTTTCCGGTCTATGGCTAAGGCTGCCGCCGCCCCATGCACTGCCCTTTTTGCGGTCACACCGAAACCCAGGTGGTCGAAACGCGCGTGGCCGACGACGGTGCCCTGGTGCGCCGCCGCCGCCAGTGCGGCCACTGCGACAAGCGATTCACCACCTACGAGCGCCCCGACGTCAGCTTTCCGAGCATCGTCAAAAAGGATGGCCGCCGCGTGCCCTACGACCGCGCCAAACTCCAAGGATCGCTCCAGCTTGCGCTGCGCAAGCGGCCCGTCATCACCGAACAAATCGACAGCGCCATCGAGCGCATAGAAGAAAAACTGCTCGCCGCGCCATCGCGCGAAGTCGCCTCCAACCGCATCGGCGAATGGGTCATGCGCGAGCTGAAAAAACTCGACCAGGTGGCCTACGTGCGCTTTGCCAGCGTTTACCGCAACTTTGAAGACATCGACGAATTCCGCGCGCTGGTCGACAAAGTCAAGCGCTGAACACGGACGGGGCCGCAGCGCGCGC
>JAISNB010000068.1 GCA_031276435.1 Burkholderiaceae bacterium
TGGCGGCGCTGGCTGCCGTGGTTTGGCTGGCCGATTGGCCGCGTGTGCTGGCGGTGTTGCGGCAGTCGCGGCCAGGGTGGATTGCGCTTGGGCTGGTGTTTGCCGTGGCGTCCAATGTGGTTTCCGCGCTGCGCTGGCGGGCGTTGGTGCGCTGGCTTGGGGGCGCGCTGCCTGTGCGACAGGCGTTGCGCTGGTATTTCCAGGCCATGAGTTTGAATGTGCTGTTGCCGGGGGCGGTGGTGGGAGGCGATGTATGGCGCGCCTGGGTTTTGCGCCGCGCGGGTCAGCCGGTGGCGGCGGCCAGTTGGTCGGTGCTGCTGGACCGGCTTTCGGGTCTGTGGATGTTGTGCGCGCTGGGGGCTGTGGGAGCGGCGGCATCGGCGGGGGTGTTGGGCGCTTGGCTGCGCGTTCCGCCTTTCTGGCTGGCGACGCTGGCGTTGCTGGGCACGGCGCTTTGGCTGGCTTTGCCGTGGGCGCTGCCCTGGTTGTTGCGTGGTGTGGTGCGGCGCGCGGGGGGTGATGGCGTGGGCGCTTCATTGCATGCCCCGGGTTGGGGTGGCACTTTGGCCGCAGCAGCGCATCGCCGGGGATTTGGACGGCAGTTGGCGGGGCAAAGTCTGGCGTCGCTGCTGGTACAGGCGCTGTCGGCGGCGGCGCTGGCGGCCAGTGGGTACGGTCTGGGTGTGCGGCTGGATGCGGCGGCCTGGGCTTTTGCCGTGGCACCTGTTTTTCTGATGGCCGCGTTGCCGGTTAGCGTGGGCGGATGGGGTACGCGCGAGGCGGCAGCGGTGGCGGCGCTGGCGCCGTTTGGCGTGCCAGCGGCTGCGGCGGTGGGGTGCGGTTTGATGTACGGCATGTATGGCGTGGTTCAGGCGATTGGCGGGGCGCTGGCTTTTGGCTTTCCGGGCGCGCCATCCGCGACAAAGGCCGCGCCATGAAGCAGCGATGCCGTGGCGCGGTGGTGCGTCCGGTTTGCGCCATGTGCGCGGTGCGTGACACGCCAGGCGGGCAAGCTGCGCTATGCTTGGGCGCTTAGCAACTACTGCCAATTTCACAGTGGCCGATGCCTCTCATTCGCGCGCGGGAAACCGGCCCGGCGCGCGCGCAGACAAGCGAACCTGGTTTCGCAGACTGGTCGAATACCTTGATCCCGGCCCGGACTCGACCGATGATTTGATCGAGACGCTGGCCGAGGCCGAGGACAAGCAATTGATCAACGCCGAGAGCCGCGGCATGCTCGAAGGCGTGTTGCGCCTCTCGGAGATGACGGCGGGCGACGCCATGGTGCCCGCGCCGCGCATGGATTTGCTGGACATTGACGCGCCGTATGAGGTTTTGCTGGAGCAGGTGATCGAGACGGCGCATTCGCGTTTCCCCGTGTACGAGGGCGAGCGCGAGAACATCATTGGCACGCTGATGGCCAAGGATTTGCTCAAGCTGCAACGCGCGCCCAATCTGAATTTTCGCACGCTGCTGCGGCCTGCCGCGCATGTGCCCGAAAGCAAGGGTCTGAACGATTTGCTGCGCGCGTTTCGCATCAACCGCAATCACATGGCCATTGTGGTGGATGAATTTGGCCGCACGGCCGGGCTGATTACCCTTGAGGATGTACTGGAAGAAATTGTTGGCGAGATCGAGGACGAGTTCGACAGCGACGCCGAAGCGGGCGATATTTTTGCCTTGGCCGACGGCACCTGGCGCGTGGCGGGCGATACGCCGATTGAGCGCGTGGCCGAGGCTTTTGATGTGGATCTGGCGCGGGGCGCCTCGGACGGCGCCGATCTGGAACTGAGCTTTGACACCATTGGCGGCCTGATCGCGCATGAGATGGGGCATGTGCCCGGACGCGGCGAGCGCATCAGCATGGGCGGGCTGAACTTTGTGGTGCTGCACACCAAGGGCGGGGCGGTGCGCTGGTTCAAGATTTCGTCGCCATCCGCCCAGCATGGCGCGCGTTGACGCGCTTGCGCCATCTGCCGCGCGCCCGGAGCGCGGCGGGGCGCTGGCCGCATTGCTGGCCGGGGCCGGGCAGGCGCTGGCGCTGGCCGATCCGTGGACGGGCCAGGCCCATGGCTGGCTGCAAATGCTCACCCTGGCCGCGCTGGTCTGGCTGCTGCTGCGCGGCGCGTCATTCTGGCGCGGCGGCGCGCTGGGCTGGCTGTTTGCGCTGGGCTGGCTGGCGGGCGCTTTTTGGTGGCTGTTCATTTCCATGCACACCTATGGCGGATTGCTGGCGCCGCTGGCGCTGGCCGCGGTGCTGGCGCTGGCGGGTTTTCTGGCCCTGTATTACGGCGTGGCAGCGGCGCTGTTTGCGTGGCTGCTCGGGCGCAAGGGGTTGGGCGTGGCGTGGCGCGCGCTCGCGTTCGCGGCGTTGTGGACTTTGGCTGAACTGGCGCGCGGCGTGCTGCTGACGGGTTTTCCGTGGGGCGCGGGCGGCTACGCGCATGTGGATGGCGCGCTGGCCTTTTTGCCGCGCTACGTGGGCGTGTATGGCCTGGGTTTTGTCAGTGCCGCGTTGGCCGCGCTGCTGGCGCAGGCCGGGTGCGTGCGCTGGTGCCACTGGCGCGCCATGGCGCTGACGGCAGCCGCGCTGCTGGCCGCTGGCGCCAGCCTGTGGGGCGCGCGCCATTGCGCCATCAACACGTGTGGCGCGCAGGCAGCGGCAGACAGCGCGCAGCGCCTGACGATGGCGGTGACACTGTTGCAGGGCAATATTGCGCAGGACATCAAGTTTGCGCCGGGCTTGGGCGTGGAGCAATCGCTGGCCTGGTATGGCGAGCAGTTGCGTGCGGCCCGCACGCCTTTGGTGGTGGCGCCCGAGACGGCGTTGCCCATGCTGCCCGATCAGTTGCCTGCGGGTTACTGGCAGGCTTTGCGCGACCACTACAGCCAAGGCGCGCAAGCGGCGCTGCTGGGCGTTCCGCTGGGCAGCTTTGCCACGGGTTACACCAATTCGGTCGCCGGTTTCCAGCCGGGTCAGTTGACGCCGTACCGCTACGACAAACAGCACCTGGTGCCGTTTGGCGAGTTTGTCCCGCGTTTTTTCAAGTGGTTCGTCCAGATGATGCGCATTCCCCTGGGGGATTTCGGGCGCGGCGCGCTGGTGCAGCCGTCCATGCACTGGCAGGGCCAGCGGCTGGCGCCCAACATCTGCTACGAGGATTTGTTTGGCGAGGAGCTGGCCGCGCGCTTTGCCAATGCCAGCCAGGCGCCCACGGCGTTTGTGAACGTCAGCAACATCGCCTGGTTTGGCGACAGCGTGGCCATGGACCAGCATCTGGCCATCAGCCGCATGCGCGCGCTGGAGTTCGAGCGCCCCATGCTGCGCGCCACCAACACGGGGGCCACGGCCATCATCGACCATCGCGGCGCGGTGACGGCGCAATTGCCGCGCCTGACGCGCGGGGCGCTGCAAGGCCATTTTGAAGGGCGCACGGCCATCACGCCGTATGCGTGGTGGGCGGCGCGTCTGGGGCTGTGGCCGCTGGCCGGATGGTGCACTGCGCTGCTGCTTGGGGCGCTGGCCTGGCGGCGGCGCGAAAAGCCCGCACCCGCGGCGTAACGTGCGCAAACCGTGGCTGGGCGTCGCCAATTTTGTTGCCGATTGGCGACAGTGCTTTTCCCGCCTGGCGTGCCCGGTTTCCGGAGGGCCGGGCGCGGGCGGGCTGTTTGTCTGGCGCAACAGCCATGGGCATTGATAATGCGGGGTATGAGGCTGCGTCAAAATGCGGGCACACCCACCCCGCGTCCGGCGGCGCAAGCCTGCTTTGCTGGAACACCACTGAATAACCATGGCCGATTTTTTTTCCTACGAGCAACTGATTGCTTCCGGCGAGGGCAGACTGTTCACGCCGGACAGTGGCCGCCTGCCCCTGCCGCCCATGCTGATGTTCGACCGCATCACGCACATCGACGCCGACGGCGGCGCGTACGGCTTGGGCAAGGTGTGCGCTGAACTCGATGTGCGACCCGATCTGTGGTTTTTTGCCTGCCACTTCCAGGGCGATCCGGTCATGCCCGGCTGCCTGGGGCTGGACGCCATGTGGCAGCTCATCGGCTTTTACCTGACTTGGCTGAAACTGCCCGGACGCGGACGCGCGCTGGGCGCGGGCGAGGTCAAATTCACTGGCGAAGTGGGGCCGGGCGTGAAGCTGGTGCGCTACGAAATCGACATCAAGCGCGTCATCAGGCGCAAGCTGAACATGGCCATTGGCGATGCCCGCCTGCTGGCCGATGGCACGGAAATTTACGTGGCCAGGGACTTGCGCGTGGGCCTGTTCACGCGCGAAGCGGCATCGGGAGCAGCAGCATGACGGAGCGACGGCGCGTGGTTATCACCGGCATGGGAATCGTCTCGTGCATCGGCAATGACCTGGCAGCGGTAACCGATGCGTTGCGCTCGGGCCGCTCGGGCATTCGCGCCATGCCCGTATTCAGGGAAATGGGCTTGCGCAGCCAGGTGGCTGGCGCGCCCAGCATCGATCTGGACGCGCAAATCGACCGCAAGCTGCGCCGTTTCATGGGCGACGCGGCGGCCTATGCCTACGTATCGCTGCGCGACGCCATCGCGCAGTCGGCCCTCGCGCCAGAGCAGATTTCCAATCCGCGCACAGGGTTGATCATGGGATCGGGCGGTGGCTCGCCAGCCAACCAGATCGAAGCCGCCGACACCTTGCGCGGCAAAGGCATCCGCCGCGTGGGGCCGTACCAGGTCACGCGCTGCATGGGATCCACCGTATCGGCCAACCTGGCGACGGCCTACCGCATCAAGGGCATCAACTTTTCCATCACCTCGGCGTGCAGCACATCGGCGCACTGCGTGGGCGTGGCCGCGCAGCAAATCGCCTTTGGCCAGCAGGACGTCATGTTTGCCGGCGGCGGCGAAGAACTCAGTTGGGGACTTGCCATGCTGTTCGACGCCATGGGCGCCATGTCCAGCGCCTTCAACGACACGCCAGAACAAGCCTCGCGCCCCTACGACACGCGGCGCGACGGCTTCGTCATCGCGGGCGGCGGCGGCGCGCTGGTGCTCGAAAGCCTGGAACACGCGCAAGCGCGCGGCGCAACCATACTGGCCGAACTGGTGGGCTTTGGCCTGACCTCCGATGGCGAGGACATGGTCGCGCCCTCGGGCGATGGCGCGGTGGCCTGCATGCGCCAGGCCATCGCTGGCGTGGAAGGGCCAATCGATTACGTCAACACCCACGGCACATCCACGCCGGTGGGCGACGCGCCCGAGTTGCGCGCGCTGCGTGCGGTATTTGGCGACAAGGTGCCGCCGTTTTCGAGCACCAAATCGCTCACGGGGCACTCGCAAGGCGCCACAGGCGTGCAAGAAGCCATCTACTGCGCGCTGATGCTGCAACACGGCTTCATGGCCGGATCGGCCAACATCGAGCAACTCGACCCCGCCGCCGAAGGCCTGCCCGTGGTACGCGCCGCGCGTGCCGCGCCTTTGAAAACCGTGCTGTCCAACAGCTTCGGCTTTGGCGGCACCAACGCCTGTCTGGTGCTGCGCCGCTGGGACGGCGCCTGAAAGCGCCGCGCTCTGCTCCGTCAATGTGAGGAGGAGTGCGCGCGGCGCGCTGTGTCGTTGCGACCGCATCCCTTCTTCCGCGCCATTGCGAGGAGCGAAGCGACGAGGCGCAATCCATGCGGCGGTTGAGTTTTTAAAAACGCTGGAGCAATCTGCAAGGCGGTCATTCATGAATTGCCACGGGCCTGCGGCACGCAATTCGCGCAACACCAGATCGAGCGGCAAGCCCGGCACATAGCAAGGCCGCCCCTCTGGCGGCTCGCTGGCCGCGTTTGGTGACTTGATCGAAGAAGGGGACGATCCCGCTGGACAGTTTTACATTGCAGAAACAACCGTAGGCGCGCATGTCACAAACAAACACTGGGAAGCTGTTGAAGCGCGAACGCTGGATGAAGCTAAAAAAATCGCTGGGGAAAAGCGGTTCTATCAGATCACCGAGATGCACGTCGGCCATGACGCCGGAAGCGGCATAAAACACTTGTCGTCGTACCGTCCCGACAACAACATCAACGCCAACACTCGCTACCGTTGGCATGACAACTAAAAACAGACTTGCCGGATCTGCGGCGCGCGACTGGACGGCTGAGAAGCGTGCACGGGAGGCGAAAAACCCAAAGCCCCAAAAGGCCGCCGTGCATTGCGCGGTCTGCGGCAAAGAGTTCATCCCCCGCAGTTCATTGCAGACTTCTTGCTCGCCAGAATGCCGCCGTGAATTCACGCGCCGCAAAGAACGCGCGCGCTATCACAACGATCTTAAGCACGATGATGCGTGGCGCGAAAAGCGGCGCACTTATCTACAGTTTCTGCAAGAAATGATGCAGGCCGATCCCGATCTTGAGAAAGATGTCAAGGCAGCCCGGCAGCGCGCGGTGCGCAAGTACATGGAAAAAATCAGGGCAGACCCGGTGGCGTATGAGGCGCTCAAACAGCAAAAACGAGAATACATGCGCATGCTGCGCGACGACCCGGAAAAGCGTGAGAAGATGCTTGAAGGCCCGCGCCAATGGTATCGGAATTTGACACAAGAGCAAAAGATTGCGCTTGCGGCGCGGAATCAGCAGCGCAAGCATCTTGCTGCCTTGATGAACGTACAGACTGAACTTATCAAGAGGAAAGAAGATGACAAATGACATTGTTGTGGGCCAGATGGCCCGGCGTGACGGGGGCGAACTCATGACGCCAGAAGAATTGCGTAACCTGAGCACGCAGGATTTGCGCGGCAAGCTCGCGCAGTCGCTCACGTTCACGGCAAAGCATCTGGTTGGTCTGGCCATGATCTGGGCAGAACTGGAGCGCCGCGGCGAGTATCTTGACGACCTAAAAATCGGGCTGGCGGTCTACTTGCCGCAAATCGCGGCAGGCAAGCTGGACGCCGACGCGGTGATTCGTTTCGCGGGGCAGCCAACAATTCTGAAGTCGATTGCGGGGCTTCCGATCAACGAGCAGCGCGAGATTGCGAATGGCAAGCCGCTGGAAGTGCTGACGATCACGCCTTCTGGCGTGTTCGAGCCTGTGGCCCTTCCCGCTTACTCTCTGACAGCGGCGCAAGCGCGGCAGGTTTTTACAGGGGAGCGCATACGCAGCGCAGAACAGCAAAAAGCGTTGCTTGTTTCAGCAACTACAAAGCACAGTCTGCGCACGTTGCCAGGCAATGGCAAGCGGGTGCGTTACGACCCACAGCGCGATCTGATTTTCATTGGCCGTTCATCGGCATCCATCGGAGAAGTGGTCGCTGCGCTGACTGAAGGCGCGGATTTGATGGCGGGCGCGGCGATCAAGGGGGAAACAAAAAATTTCCCGATCAAAATCACAGAAGCGCAACACCGCATGCTCAAAGTGCGCGCCGCTGAAGCTGGATTGTCCACACATGAATTTCTGGAAAAGTTGATTTGCCGCTTTGCCGCCGTTCCATCCAAGGACACTCAAGATGCAGGCGCATGAGCTTGAGGCGCTGCGACGCCTGCTTTTTTTCTCGCAGCCCGAGGCGGCCAGGCTGTGCGAAGTGTCGGAGCAGACTTGGAGGCGGTGGGAATCGGGCAGACTCAAGATTCCCGCTGACGTTGCGTACAAAATGCAGCACATGACACAGCGGCGCCAGCGGATGATTGAACTTTCAGATGCGCGCGTGGCGGAAGCTTTGACAAGCGCGTGCATCTGCCCGCTCTGGTATGAAGAAGATGACTGGCGCGGGCCGCCTGAGTTGCTGCCCGTGCATCGCTCTGCTTGCGCTGAGCTGCTGGCGCGTTGGCCCGACAATGTGAAGCTTGTTGTATTTGAGCGCGCGGACTATGACCGCTGGCGCGGCGCGCGCGAAGATACCGACGCGCTGCGCCAGCAATGGGCGCAGTGTAAAAGCGAAGCGGCGTAAACGAAATTTCCAGCGCCCGGTTTCATGGCAAACGAAACCCGCCCAGGCGGTTTCGTTTTGGCGCTCCCCCTCACCCCCACCCTCTCCCCCTTGCAGGGGGCGAGGGGGTAAAGAAGGCGTTGACAAGCCGCGCGCTTTTGCTTAAGATTGAATTGCCTCGCGCAGCATATGATCCCCGGTGGTTAACGCCGGACTCGTTTAGGACGTTTTAGGTCAGGGGGCGCGAGGCTTCTTCTTTGCCCCCGTCTTGATGTACAAGGTAACCAGCTTGAGCGAGCGGTTCCTCTTGCCGGGCATGATCTCCCAGATGGTGTAAAAGGTTTCACTACCAATCTCCTTGGATACGGTCACGCGCTTTTGCTGCTGGCGGCCAAGGTCTGGCGTGAGACGCATGGCTGCGGCGTTGAGGATGTCCAGCACGTGCGCGTAGTCTTCCGGGCGCGGCGGGCGCTGGCTCCCGCCGTCGTGGCCGTGTTCCATTTCAACATGGCGCGCGCCGCCGCTGGGCAGGATCACGGTGAAGCCAGCCACTTCTTCTTTTGTGAGTTCCTTGACCTTGGCGGCGGCCTGGGGTTCGATGAAGCCAATCCACAAATCTTCCTCGCGCGGCAATCCAGTGCGCGCGCGCTCCACAAAGTCCTCGATGCGTTCTTCCGCATTGATGGTGCGCTTGATTTCAGCCGACAGCGCCTTGCCGATGGCGGGCGGGTAGCTGATGAGCTTGTCCTGCACCAGTTGGCGCAGTTCGGTATCCACGCCCGCGCCGGGGGCGTAGTCCCAGCCTTCGTCAAGCCCAACGGGGGCGCCGGTGCGCGGGTCTTTTTCTTGCCAGCCCGCCGGGGGGGCGGTGGCGTCGCCTTCAGCAGGCCGGGCAACGGCGACGACGCGGCAGCGGCAGCCCCAGCCGTTGGGCGGGTAGTGGGTGGCCCAGAAGGGATCGTCGTGGCGCAAGGTCAAACGCATGTCGCCCCATTGCTTGTGCAGGGGGCGCGCGTGCATCACGCCATCGTCGTGCACGTAGCGCCAATATGGGCGGCGCTTGAGAAATTCTGGCTCCATCAGTTGTGCGCGCCTGCCCGCGGCCACAGAAGTGAGGATGTTCGTCTGGTAGATGACGCGGGTGCGCCAGGCTTTGCCCGCGCGGCTGCCTTCGCCCGTCCAGCCCGTCCAGCCATGTTTGGCGACGATGGCATCAAAGTCTTTGCGGAACTGGCCGATACTGCCGCCCTGCACGGCGGCGTCAACAGCGCGGCGCAGGTCGTGCAAGAGGTCGGCTTTCATGACGCCTGCGACGACAAAGGCGCGGTCGTGCGCGGCGCGTTCGATGCTGCGCCATGTTTCTGTGGGCAGGTTGAGCTTGCGGCGCAGGAAGGCGATTTGCTCGGCAAATTGCTGGCGCGCGCCGTCGATGGCCTCTTGCGCGGGGGTGTCGTCAGCCATGGGTGTTCCCGGCTCCCCCCGGCCCGCCCCTCTCCCCAACCCTCCCCCCCAAGGGGGAGGGTGCAGACTGCTCCCCTCTCCACAAAGTGGAGAGGGGCGGGGGGTGAGGATGGGGGAGGGAGCAATACGCTCCCCCCATCCCCACTCCCTCCCCCTTGGGGGGGAGGGCTGGGGAGAGGGGAGTTGTCGGTGAGGGCAGCCTC
>JAISNB010000023.1 GCA_031276435.1 Burkholderiaceae bacterium
GGCATATATCAACAACTAACTATTGGTTTGATTTTGCATAAGATTTGGGTACATTGACGCCCGTCATGTACCAAAGCACCGATTTCGACCGCCAGTTCCTGCGCCAGCGGGCGCAACAGTTCAGAGACCAGTTCAGCCGCTGGCAGCGTGGCGAGTTGAGCGACGACCAGTTTCGTCCTCTGCGCCTGCAAAACGGCTGGTACGTGCAGCGTTACGCGCCCATGCTGCGCGTTGCCGTGCCCTATGGCGAGATTTCCGCCGTGCAGTTGCGCGCGCTCGCGCGTGTGGCGCGCGAGTTTGACCGGCCCGCGCCCGATTTGCTGGCCCGCGCGCAAACCACGCAAGACGCCCTGCAAGCCGCGCAACCGGGGCTGACGCTGGCCGCGCCGCCGCTGCGCTGGGGTTACGCGCACTTCACCACGCGCACCAATGTCCAGTTCAACTGGATCGCGCTGGAGCGTGGCCCGGATGTGATGGATTTGCTGGCCGATGTGGGCCTGCATGGCATTCAGACCAGTGGCAACTGCATTCGCAATCTTTGCGCTGACGCGCTGGCGGGCATTGCCCCTGACGAACTGGCCGATCCGCGCCCGTTTGCCGAAATCCTGCGCCAGTGGAGCACGCTGCACCCTGAGTTTGCTTTCCTGCCGCGCAAGTTCAAGATCAGCCTCAATGGCGCGTCTGAGAACCGCGCCGCGCTTGGCTGGTACGACGTGGGCCTGCAATTGGTGCGCAACGCCGCGGGCGATCTGGGTTTTACCGTGCGCGTGGGCGGCGGCATGGGGCGCACGCCCACTGTCAGCCGTGTCATCCGCGATTTCCTGCCCTGCAACCAGATGCTCAATTATCTGGAAGCCATCATCCGCACCTACAACCTCTACGGACGGCGCGACAACACCTGGAAGGCGCGCATCAAGATTCTGGTCAAGGCCGAGGGCCAGCGTTTCATCGACGCGGTAGAGGCCGAATACCAGGCCATCCTCATGCAGGACGGCGCGCCGCACACCATTACCGATGCCGAACTGGAGCGCGTGCGCGCCGGTTTTTCCGCCCCGCAAAACCCGCCCGCCAATGTGTCGCACAGTGTGGACACGCAATCGGCCGGTTACCAGCGCTGGCTCGCGCGCAACACGCGCGCGCACCGCAATGCCGATCTGGCCATTGTCACCCTGTCCCTCAAGCGCCCGGGGCTGGCGCCCGGCGATGCCGATGCCGACACGCTGTGCGCGCTGGCCGATTTGGCCGACACCTTCAGCGCCGGGCAGGCGCGCCTGACGCACGAGCAAAACCTGCTGCTGCCCTGGGTGCATCGCGGCGATCTGCCCGCGCTGTTCGAGCGCGCGCGCGCGCTGGATCTGGCCCGGCCCAACATCGGCCTGGTCAGCGACCTCGTGGCCTGCCCCGGCGGCGATTTTTGCGCGCTGGCCAACGCGCGCTCCATCCCCATTGCCGCTGCGCTGGGCCATTTGCACCAAGACGCCGACAAGGCCGAAGACCTGGGGCCGCTGCACTTGCGCCTGAGCGGCTGCATCAACAGTTGCGGCCACCACCACAGCGGCCACATCGGTATTCTGGGCGTGGACAAGGACGGGCAGGAGTGGTACCAGATCACGCTGGGCGGGTCAGACGGATCGGCCCTCTCCGGCCCGGAAGAAGCGGGCAAGGTGGTCGGCCCCGCGTTCTCGGCGGCTGAAGTGCCCGACGTGATCGAGGCCCTGCTTGCCACCTACCGCGCGCAGCGCCAGGGGGGCGCTGAGCCATTCATACAAACCCTGCGCCGCGTGGGGCACGCCCCTTTCAGGCAAGCGGCCAACGCCGCGCGGCACAATGCCTTGCGCGATGCTGGCAGCGGCGGCGCGCAAGAAAAACCGCGGGCCTGATTCTTGCGCGCCTGCCCACCCGCCTGCCGCCTACAGTCATACTCCTGCACCATGAAACTGATTGCCCACAACCACCCGGACGCCCAAGCACCCGGCGGCGCCCAAGTCCTGCAACTTGCCAACAACGCCGACCTGCAAGCCTTGGCCGACGCTGGCGCTTTCGACGGCATTGCGCGCATCGAACTGGTGTTCCCCAAATTCACCGATGGCCGCGCTTTCAGCCAAGCCCTGTGGCTGCGCCGCCGCCATGGCTTTGCGGGCGACGTGCGCGCCACCGGCGATGTACTGGTCGACCAGCTCGTGCAAATGGCGCGCTGCGGCTTCAGCAGCGCGGTGCTGGCCGCTGGCGTCAACCCGGATGCCGCGACCGCGCAGTTCGCGCGCTACAGTGGCGGCTACTATCAGGGCGACGTCCTGCACCCGCAGCCGCGCTTTGCCGCCAGCGCCGTCGCTCCAAGCGTGCACCCAACGGTGGAAATCGCATGAACGCCACCGTTGCCCTGAACCTGCCCCCCGCCTCCGGCGCGCCAGCCAGTGCCATTGCGCTGTACAACCGTCCGTCCGCAGACCACGCCGCCCACGTCCAGCAAGCGCAAGACCTGTTGCGCCAGGCCGCCGCCTGTGGCCCGGTTGCGCAAGCCAGCAGCCTGGGCGCCGAAGACATGGTTATCACCCACCTCATCAACCAGTTGCAATTGCGCATCTCCATCTTCGTGCTCGAAACCGGCGCGCTGCACGCGCAAACCCTGGCCTTGCTGCAACAGGTGCAAGCGCAGCAGGCCACGCGCGCGCACGCCCCGCTGACGGTGTACCACCCCGATGCCCAAGCCGTGGCGCAATTTGTGGCCCGCGAGGGCCAGGACGCCATGTACCGCAGCCTCGCGCTGCGCAAGGCGTGCTGCGCCATCCGCAAGCTCGAACCGCTGGGCCGCGCGCTGGCGGGCCAGCGTGGCTGGATCAGCGGACTGCGGCGCGAGCAATCCGACGCACGCGCCGACGTGCCGCTGGCAGATGACTCTGAAGTCGCCAGCAAGGGCCTGACCAAATACAACCCGCTGGCCAACTGGACCTGGGGCGACGTCTGGCACTACATCCACATCCATCAGGTGCCCTACAACCCGCTGCACGACCAGTTCATGCCAAGCATTGGCTGCGCGCCCTGCACCCGCGCCATCACCCTGGGCGAAGACTTCCGCTCTGGAAGATGGTGGTGGGAAAGCGAATCGGCCCGGGAATGCGGCTTGCACGTCAAACAGCGCGCGGCAGACTCCGCATCCGCCGCCGCCGCTGCGCCACAATCCAGCCCTGCGCCAACCCAAAACCAACCCAAACGCTGAACCCGACGAGCCAGCGGGCGGCGGCCTTCCCCCAGAAAAAACCTGCAACACCATGAACGCACGCGCCAACACCGGGCAGCCGCCGCGCGCCCGGCACCACCTGAACAACTCGCACCTCGACGCGCTGGAAGAGCAAACCATTGACATCCTGCGCGAAGTAGCGGGCGCCTTTGAACGCCCGGCGCTGCTGTTTTCTGGCGGCAAGGATTCACTGGTATTGCTCAAATGCGCCGAAAAAGCCTTTGGCGCGGGCCGCTTGCCCTACCCGCTGCTGATGATAGACACCGGCCACAACTTCCCAGAAGTCACCCGTTTCCGCGACCAGCGCGCCAGCGAACTCGATGCCCGGCTGATCGTGCGCAGCGTGGAAGACTCCATCGGGCGCGGCACCGTGCGCCTGGCGCGCGCGAACGAGCCGCGCAACGCGCACCAATCTGTCACCCTGCTCGAAGCCATTGAAGAATTCCGCTTCGACGCGTTGATTGGCGGCGCGCGCCGCGACGAAGAAAAAGCCCGCGCCAAAGAACGCATCTTCAGCCACCGCGACAGCTTTGGCCAGTGGCAACCCAAAGCCCAGCGGCCCGAGTTGTGGACCCTGTTCAACACGCGCCTGGCGCCGGGCGAACACTTTCGCGTCTTTCCCATCAGCAACTGGACAGAGCTGGACGTGTGGCAATACATCGACCGCGAAAACGTCGCCCTGCCATCCATCTACTACAGCCACAAGCGCGATGTGGTCGAGCGGCGCGGCCTGCTGGTGCCCGTTACGCCGCTGACGCCGCCGCGCGCGGGCGAGCCAATCGTCAGCCGCGACGTGCGCTTTCGCACCGTGGGCGACATCACCTGCACCTGCCCCGTCCCCAGCCTGGCCGCCAACGCGGCCGATGTGGTCATCGAAACCCTGAGCGCCGAAATCAGCGAACGCGGCGCCACGCGCATGGACGACCAGACCTCAGAGGCCTCGATGGAAAAACGCAAGAAAGACGGTTACTTCTGATGCGCCAAGCCACCCCACCCACCCCCAACAACACCCCGGAACACGCCGCAGCCCCGGCCAGCGCCAGCGCAGCCACAGTCGCCGCCGCTGCCGCTGCCGACGCGCTGCACTTCATCACCTGCGGCAGCGTGGACGACGGCAAAAGCACCCTCATAGGCCGCCTGCTCATCGACAGCCGCGCCGTACTGCAAGACCACCTGGCTGGCGTACAGCGCGCGGGCCAAACCGACCTGGCCCTGCTCACCGACGGCCTGAGTGCCGAGCGCGAACAAGGCATCACCATCGACGTGGCCTACCGCTACTTTGCCACCGAAGCGCGCAAATTCATCATCGGCGACGCCCCCGGCCACGAGCAATACACCCGCAACATGGTCACCGCCGCCAGCAGCGCCGACGCCGCCGTGGTCCTGGTGGACGCCACCAAAACCAACTGGCGTGACGCCGCCCTGCAACTGCTGCCGCAAACACGCCGCCACACCCTGCTGGCGCACCTGCTGCGCGTACCCGCCATCGTCTTTGCCGTCAACAAACTGGACGCCGTGGACGACCCCGCGCTCGCCTTCCGGCACATCAGCGCCACCTTGCAAACCTTCGCGCAAAACGCGGGCGTCACGGCACACGCCATCGTCCCCATATCGGCCCTCAAGGGCTACAACGTGGTACAAACCGCTGCGCCCAACTGGGCTGGCTACAGCGGCCCCAGCCTGCTGCAAGTGCTCGAACAACTGCCCAACACCCCGCACGCCACCGACGGCGCCTTTGGCTTTGCCGTGCAGTGGGTAGAAAAATTCTCCTCTTCCAGCGACACCCGCCAGGGCCGCCGCATATTCTGGGGCCGCGTCGCCACAGGCATCGCCCGGCCCGGACTGGGCGTGCAAATCGCCCCCGGTGGCGCTGGCAGCGCCGTCATCGCCCAAACACTCGACCACACACGCCAGCCACAAAACGCCATCTGCGCCGGACACAGCGCCGGCATCGTGCTCGACCGCGAAGTCGATGTCTCGCGCGGCCTGTGGCTGCTCCAGCCCGGCGCCTTTGAAGCCCGGCGCGAAGCCAGCGCCATCGTCGCCTGGCTGGACGAAGAAGCACTGCTGCCTGGCCGCCCTTACTGGGCGCTGCACGGCCACCACTGGCTCAAGGCGCGCGTCAAACGCATCGTGCACCAGCTCGACGTCAACACTCTGGAACGCATTGCGGACGTCGCCAGCCTGCCCATGAACGGCATCGCCCGCGTCGAACTGGCCTTCCAGGAACCCGTAGTCACACTGCCCTACAGCCAATCGCGCACCTTTGGCGCCATGATTTTGGTAGACGCCGCCACCAACCAGACCTCGGGTGCGGTCATGCTGCGCTAGCGGCGGCTGCTGGGGGTCTATGGATTTGTGTCCCGCCATGCTTTTGGCTTTTTGGCTCACGGTCGCAATGACGAGGCAAGGCGGGGTTTAATGAAATACCGAATACTGAATTCGCCGTCATTGCGAGGAGCGCGAAGCGCGACGTGGCAATCCATACTTTTCAAACGGCGAGAACGCCCCGCTCGCTCCCTCGCACCCAACCCCTCTCCCTGGCCCTTGCATCTTCCCCTTGCTGCCCCAAACGGCTTGATTGCTGCTGTTTGATCTGCCCGGCTGGATAATTCGTTACACCCTTGGAACAGCGATGATTCCGCGAGAGAGCCAAGAGCGTC
>JAISNB010000145.1 GCA_031276435.1 Burkholderiaceae bacterium
AGAATCTGCGCCACCGACAAAAGATAGTATGGGTAGGCGTAAGGCTTGCCATGCCAGTCAAGGAGTGTGGAGCCGAAGACGAAGAGGGTGACTTTCTTGCCCTGGTATTCCCGCCAGTAGGTGCCGTCGACGCGCCGCAAGAGTTCGATCAGGGCGTCCGGGCAATCGGGATAGGCCGCTTTCAACGCCGCGAGGTCGGCCTCTGCCGCGCCGGAGACCAGGGACCAGTCCGCCAGTTCCTTTTTGGCCTCCTCGTTTTTCAGACGGGCGAGTTTTTCTTTCAAACCCGCCAGATAGTCATCGACCCGTTTCATGCCACCGCCTTTGCTGTTTTTCGGGCGTTGGCCTGATGCGTCAGCGCCGCTTTGATGAAGGCGTTGAACAGTGGGTGGCCGTCCCAGGGCGTGCTTTTGAATTCCGGGTGGAATTGCACGCCGATGAACCACGGGTGCGCGCTTTGGGGCAGTTCCACGATTTCGGTGAGGTGCTCGCGCTGCGTCAGCGCGGAGATGACCAGGCCCGCCTGGCGCAGGGCGTCTAGGTAGTTCACGTTGGCCTCGTAGCGGTGGCGGTGGCGTTCGGTGACCACGTTGCCATAAATGCTGTGGGCCAGTGTGCCGGGTTGCACGTCGGAGCTTTGCGCGCCCAAGCGCATGGTGCCGCCCAGGTTGGAGTGCTGGTCGCGCTTGTGGATGCTGCCGTCCTTGTCTTTCCATTCGGTGATCAGGGCGATGACGGGCGCGGGCGTGCCGGGGTTGAATTCGGTGCTGTCGGCCTCTTGCAGGCCAGCGACGTGGCGGGCGTATTCGATGGTGGCCACTTGCATGCCCAGGCAGATGCCCAGGTACGGCACTTTCTGTTCGCGCGCGTAGCGGGCGGTGGCAATCATGCCTTCGACGCCGCGCTGGCCAAAGCCGCCGGGCACCAGGATGGCGTCGTAGGCCGCCAGCGCGCTGGTGGCGCCGGGTTTTTCCAGGGCCTCGGAGTCAACGTGGTCGATTCTGACGCGCACGTGGTTTTTCATGCCCGCGTGGCGCAGGGCCTCGTTGACGGATTTGTAGCTGTCGGTCAAATCGACGTATTTGCCCACCATGGCGATGCGCACTTCGCCTTGCGGGTGCTCGGCTTCGTGCACCAGGCTGTCCCAGCGTTGCAGGTTGGCCGGTGGCGTGTTCAGGCGCAGTTTGTCGCAGATCAGGCCGTCCAGGCCCTGCTCGTGCAGCATGCGCGGCACTTTGTAGATGGTGTCCACGTCCCACATGCTGATGACGCCCCAGGCGGGTACGTTGGTAAAGAGGCTGATCTTGTCGCGCTCTTCGCGGGGGATGGGGCGGTCGGCGCGGCACAGCAGGGCATCGGGCTGGATGCCGATTTTGCGCAGCTCCTGCACCGTGTGCTGGGTGGGTTTGGTTTTGAGTTCGCCCGCCGTGGCAATCCAGGGCAGGTAGGTCAGGTGCACGAAGGCCGAGTTGTTGGCGCCCAGGCGCAGGCTCAACTGGCGCACGGCTTCCAGAAAGGGCAGCGATTCAATGTCGCCCACGGTGCCGCCGATTTCCACGATGGCGACATCCGCCGCCGCCGCGCTGGCGTTGCCGCCGCTGCCGCCAGCGCCCGTCATTGCGCCGCGCTGGATGAAGTGCTGAATCTCGTTGGTCACGTGCGGAATGACCTGCACGGTTTTGCCCAGGTAGTCGCCGCGGCGTTCTTTTTCGAGCACGCTTTTGTAGATTTGCCCGGTGGTGAAGTTGTTGGCGCGCCGCATGCGCGATGTGATGAAGCGTTCGTAATGGCCGAGGTCCAGATCGGTTTCGGCGCCGTCGTCGGTGACGAAAACCTCGCCGTGCTGGAACGGACTCATGGTGCCCGGATCCACGTTGATGTAGGGATCGAGCTTGATGAGGGTGACTTTGAGGCCGCGCGATTCAAGAATGGCGGCCAGGGAGGCGGAGGCGATTCCCTTGCCCAGGGAGGACACCACGCCGCCTGTGACGAAGACGAATTTGGTCATGCCAGCAACGGGAGTGCAACTCCCGCTCGGTTGGAAAGGCCGATTATCCTAAAAATGCGCGGCCCCCTGGCGGCGGCGCGGGCGCGACAAGCTGCTACATTGCGCCCCAATGAATACGCAAAACCCAACCACGGATGCCGCCGCCAGCAATCTGGCGGGGCGCCGCATCGTCCTGGGCCTGACGGGCAGCGTGGCCTGCTACAAGGCGGCTCAATTGTGCCGGGCGCTGGTGCGCGCGGGCGCCGCGGTGCAGCCGGTCATGACCGAAGGGGCATGCCGCTTCATCGCGCCCGCCACGCTGCAAGCCCTGTCGGGGCGTGCGGTGTTTGTCTCGCAATGGGACACGCGGCCCGCCGATGGCATGGCGCACATCCAGTTGGGGCGCGCGGCCGACGCCATCGTGGTGGCGCCAGCCAGCGCCGATTTCATCGCGCAACTGGCGCAGGGGCGGGGCGCTGAACTGCTGGCGCTGCTGTGCCTGGCGCGGCCCGCCGAGCGCGTGGCCCTGCTGCTGGCGCCAGCCATGAACCGCCAGATGTGGGCGCACCCGGCCACGCAGCGCAATGTGGCGCAGGTGCAGGCCGATGGCGCGCTGCTGCTGGGCGTGGCGCATGGCGCGCAGGCGTGCGGCGAGTCTGGCGATGGCCGCATGCTGGAGGCCGCTGATCTGCTCGAAGAGGTGATTGCGCATTTCACGCCCAAGTGGCTGCGGGGCCAGCGCGTGCTGGTGACAGCCGGGCCGACGTTCGAGGCCATTGACCCGGTGCGTGGCATCACCAATCTGTCCAGCGGAAAAATGGGCTTTGCCATCGCGCGCGCCGCGCGCGAGGCGGGCGCGCAAGTGACGCTGGTGGCTGGCCCCGTGCAGTTGCCAACGCCGCGCGGCGTGGCGCGGCTGGATGTCACCTCGGCCAGCCAGATGCACCAGTGCTGCCTGGACTGCGCAGGCGCTGCCGACATTTTCATCGCCACCGCGGCTGTGGCCGATTGGCGGCCCGAGCAGGTGGCGGCGCACAAGATCAAGAAAACACCGGGTGGCAAACCGCCGCTGCTTTCCTTTGTCGAATGCCCGGACATCCTGGCCGATCTGGCGCAAAGCGCGCGCGCGCGCGCCGGGCAGCTTTACTGCGTGGGCTTTGCGGCTGAAAGCGAGAACCTGCTGGCCAACGCGCAGGCCAAGCGCGCGCGCAAGGGCGTGCCGTTGATGGTGGGCAATCTGGGGCCAGCCACCTTTGGCCGCGACGACAACGCGCTCATTCTGGTGGATGAAAATGGTGTGGCAGAGCTTGCGCGCGCCAGCAAGCGGCTGCTGGCGCGGCAGCTTGTGGCTGAAATTGCCCGCCGCGTGGGCGCTGCTGGCGCGGCGCCAGAGGCGCGGCGGTAAAAAAGCCGACGCTCAAACGGTGTGCCAGGGGCCGGGCGCACCCGGGTCGCAAACCTGGATTTCAGCGGGCTTGCAGCCCAGGGCCAGCGCCAGCGCCGCGCGGGCCATGTCGGGCCGGTTGTTGCGCTCGCTCAGGTGGGCGGCGTGGACGGCGCCAAGCCGCGGGTGCGCCAGTTGCGCGAGCGCCCGGGCGGCCTGTTCGTTGCTCAGGTGTCCCAGGGGGCCGCGCACGCGCTGCTTGAGAAAAGCCGGGTAGACAGAGCGCGCCAGCATGTCCGCGTCGTGGTTGCATTCGAGCAGCAGCGCGTCGCAGAGCGCCAGTTGTTTGAGGACGTGGGGCGTGAGGTGGCCCAGATCGGTCAGCAGTCCCACGCTGCGCTGACCATCCGTGCATTTGAGTTGCAGGGGTTCGCGCGCGTCGTGCGGGACGGTGAATGGGTGCAGCAGCACATCGCCCAGGGGCAGGGGTTCGCCGTCGCGGGCAAAGTGTTCCGGCGCCGGGCAGGTCGCTTGCGCGCCCAGGGCGGCCCAGGTGCCGTGGCTGGCCCACAGGGCGATGCCCAGGCGCTGGCGCAGTTGCAGCGCGCAGCCCACGTGGTCGATGTGCTCGTGGGTGATGAATACGGCGTCCAGGTCGGCCAGCGCCAGGCCCCGGCGGCCCAGGCGCTGGCCCAGATCGCGCCAACTCAGGCCAGCGTCGATCAGCACGCGGGTGCGGGTGGTGCCGCTGCCCGCTTCGATCAGGGTGGCGTTTCCGGAACTGCCACTGGCCAGGTTGCAAAAACGCAGCATGCGCGCGACGAGCGCCGGGTGGTTCGGGTCCGGGCGTCAGGACGGGGTTTATTGCAGGTCGTCGACAATGATTTTGAGGATGCGCCGCGCGTCGCTGGCCGGGGCCGGGTCGCCATTGGCGTCCTGAACCGAGATCACGGCGCTGCCGCCGTCGCCGCCGCCAGCTTGCAGCACGACGCGGTAGCGCGCGGTGGGCAGCGGGGCCGTGCCCTGACCAAAGAGGCGGCCAAAAAAGCCCGGTTGTCCGGTGTCGGCGCCTGGGTCTACGTAGCGCACGAAGAACAGCCCTTCGCTGCGGTTGCGGTCTTCCACGGTAAAGCCGGTGCGGTCGAGCGCCAGGCTGAGGCGGCGCCAGGCGCGGTCAAAGTCCTCGTCAAGTTCGATGACGGGGCCAGCGCCGCCTTCCAGCAGCCGGGCGCTGGCGGCGCGCGCCGGGGACGAGGCCGCCGCTTGTTCTTCTTGCGCGGTGGCCACGCGGGCCTGCTCTTGCGAGACGCCCAGCCTGACCATCAGGCGGCGCAGGAATTCGATTTCCAGTTCGGGGTCGGTGGCGCGGGGGCGCCAGACGGTGTGGTCTTGCTGGCGGCTGTCGAAGACTTCTTGCATGCCCTTGTGGGCGATGAAGATGTCGGTGCCGCCATTGGCGTTGCGTTCCACGCGGGTGCGGAATTTGTCGCGCTCGCCGGTGGAGTAGAGCGAGTCGAACAGTTTGCCCAGGGTTTCGCGGATGACATCTTGCGGGAGCTTGGCGCGGTTTTCAGCCCAGTCGGTTTCCATGATGCCCATGGTGGGCTGGTCGATGGCCAGCAAAAAGCCGTTGTCCAGCCAGAAGTCGCGCAGCGGATCCCAGAGCGTGTCGGCGGGGCGATCCACGCGCAGCCAGCGCTGGCTGCCCGAGCGCATGAAGCGCACGTCGGCAATGGCGCTGGCGGCGGTGCTGTCGTTGGCGGTAGCGATGGCCGCGGCGGCCTGTCCGGCCTGGTAGTCAGAGGCGGAGACGCCGCCGCCCGCGGCGGGCATGGCGTAACGCGACTGGTCTGGCAGTTGGCTCAGATCGGGCGGCACTTCCAGCGGAGCGCCACTTTTGCCGGCGCTTTTGTAGTTGATCCGGTCCGGCTCCAGTACGGAGCAGGCGCCCAGCAGCGCCATGACCAGGGCGGCGGCGCAGGTTCCAAGCCAGAGGCAGTGGCGGCTAGAAGCAGGCTTCACGGGTGATGTCCTTCAATGAGGCGGTAAATTGAGGAAAAGGCAAAAGCGGGCCTTGCCTTACAGCAGGCCGCAGGTTTTGAGGGCTTGCTCGACGGCGGCCTGGCCGGGCGGCGTCAGATCGGTCATGGGCAGGCGCAGGGTTTTGCCAATGTGTCCCAGGCGCGCCACAGCCCATTTGACGGGGATGGGGTTGGACTCGACAAACAGGGCCTTGTGCAGCGGCATCAATTGCAACTGGATGCGCATGGCCTCGTCGCGCCTGCCCGCCACGGCGGCGGCGCACAGCGCGTGCATCAGGCGCGGGGCCACGTTGGCCGTGACACTGACGTTGCCGTGTCCGCCGCAGAGCATGAGGGCCACGGCCGTGAGGTCGTCGCCCGAGTAAATGCCAAAACCGGCGGGCGCCTCGCGGATGAGCCACTGCGCGCGCTCGATGTTGCCGGTGGCTTCCTTGATGCCCACGATGCCCGCCACTTGCGCCAGCCGCAGCACGGTGTCGTGCTGCAAATCGGCCACGGAGCGGCCAGGCACGTTGTACAGGTACATGGGCAGATCGCCCACGGCTTCGGCAATGGCCCTGAAGTGCCGGTACTGGCCTTCCTGCGTGGGCTTGTTGTAGTAGGGCACCACCTGCAACTGGCTGCCAGCGCCAACCTTGCGGGCGTAGCGCGCCAGCTCGATGGCCTCGGCAGTGGAATTGGCGCCGCAACCGGCCATGATGGGCACGCGCCCGGCGGCCTGCTCGACGGCCACGCGGATGATTTCCTGATGCTCCTGGACATCGACGGTGGGCGACTCGCCCGTGGTGCCAACCACGCTGATGCAGTCGGTGCCTTCGGCAATGTGCCAGTCAATCAGTCGGCGCAGGGCTGGGTAGTCGACGCTGCCATCCTCGTGCATGGGAGTGACCAGGGCGACGATGCTGCCTGTAATGGGGGTCATGGGGACGAGCGAACTCGCAAGTGGACAAACAAGCTGAAGATTCTACCCAGCCTTGCGCGCAAGGCGGGCGATCTGGCTGGCTGGCCGCACGCCGACTGCCGCGCGCCATCTGTAAATGCATCCAGCCTTTTGCGGCCACGGGCGCGCGCAGGGCCTAGAATGCGCGCCTATGTCCACAGCAGTCAAATCGGGTCCCGCCCAGCCAGCGGGGGCGAAAAACGGGTACGCCGAAGCATCCATCCGCGTGCTCAAGGGGCTGGAGCCGGTCAAGCAGCGGCCCGGCATGTACACCCGCACCGACAACCCGCTGCACGTCATTCAGGAAGTCATAGACAACGCCGCCGACGAGGCGCTGGCCGGTTTTTGCAAGCGCATCAAGGTCACTTTGCATGCCGATGGCTCGGTCAGCGTGGAAGACGACGGGCGCGGCATTCCGTTTGGCCCGCACCCTGAAGAAAAAGCGCCGGTGATCGAACTGGTGTTCACGCGCTTGCACGCTGGCGGCAAATTTGACAAGGGGCAAGGCGGTGCCTACAGCTTTTCCGGCGGCCTGCACGGCGTGGGCGTGAGCGTGACCAACGCCCTGGCCCGGCGTCTGGAAGTGGCTGTTTACCGCGACGCGCAAGTGGCGCGCATGGCTTTCGCGCAGGGCGACGTGGCCGAGGCCCTGAGCGTGCGCGCCAGCGCGGGCGCGGGCGACCGCAGGCAAGGCACCACGGTGCGCGTGTGGCCCGAGGCCCGGTATTTTGAATCGCCCCAGTTGCCCCTTGGCGATCTGGTACACCTGCTGCGCAGCAAGGCGGTGCTGATGCCCGGCGTGGCCGTCACGCTGGTGGACGAGAAAAAAGGCGATACGCGCACCTGGCAATACAAGGGCGGCCTGCGCGACTATCTGGAGCAAACCCTCAGCGCGGATGTGCTGATTCCCATCTTCGAGGGCGAAAGCTACGCGGGCAAGGACGACGGCAGCTTTGCCGAAGGCGAAGGCGCGCAATGGGCTGTGGCCTTCACCGAGGACGGCCAGCCCGTGCGCGAGAGCTACGTCAACCTCATCCCCACCAGCGCGGGCGGCATGCACGACAGCGGCCTGCGCGACGGGCTGTTCCAGGCCGTCAAGAGCTTCATCGAACTGCACGCGCTGCTGCCCAAGGGCGTCAAGCTGATGCCCGAGGACGTGTTTGCGCGCGCCAGCTACGTGCTGGCGGCCAAGGTGCTCGACCCGCAATTCCAGGGCCAGATCAAGGAGCGCCTGAACTCGCGCGACGCGCTGCGGCTGGTTTCCAGTTGCGTGCGCCCGGCGCTGGATTTGTGGCTCAACGCCCATGTGGAATACGGCAAGAAACTGGCCGAGGTGGTCATCAAAGCCGCGCAAAGCCGCCAGCGCGCGGGCCAGAAAGTGGAGAAGCGCAAAGGCTCCGGCGTGGCCGTGCTGCCGGGCAAGCTCACCGACTGCGAAAGCCGCGACCTGGGCGTCAACGAAGTGTTCCTGGTGGAGGGCGACTCTGCGGGCGGCAGCGCCAAAATGGGCCGCGACAAGGAAACCCAGGCCGTCCTGCCGCTGCGCGGCAAAGTGCTCAACACCTGGGAAGTCGAGCGCGACCTGCTCTTTAAGAACACCGAAATCCACGACATTGCCGTGGCCATCGGCATCGATCCGCACGGCCCCGGCGACGCGCCCGACATGGGCAACCTGCGCTACGGAAAAATCTGCATCCTCAGCGATGCCGACGTGGACGGCGCGCACATCCAGGTGCTGCTGCTCACGCTGTTTTTCCGGCACTTTCCCAAACTCATCGAAACCGGCCATGTGTACGTGGCGCGCCCGCCCCTGTTTCGCGTGGACGCGCCCGCGCGCGGCAAGAAACCGGCAACCAAGATTTACGCGCTGGACGAGGGCGAACTGCAATCCGTGCTCGACAAACTGCGCAAGGACGGCGTGCCCGAAGGCAAATGGTCCGTCAGCCGCTTCAAGGGCCTGGGCGAAATGAGCGCCGCGCACTTGTGGGAAACCACGCTCAACCCGGACACGCGGCGCCTGCTGCAAGTGCGGCTGGGCGATCTGGACTTTGCCGCCACCGCTGGGTGCATCGCCAAACTCATGGGCAAGGGCGAAGCCGCCGCCCGCCGCGAACTGATGGAACTGCACGGCGACGCGGTGGAAATCGATGTTTGAGCGTGTCGCCGCTGCCGCCGCTGAAGGAACAAGGATGTTTTCGCTTTCAATCGCGCCGCTGGCGCTGCTGCCTGATTGGCACAGGAGCCGTTGCCAGCCCGATGCGCCACAGGAAAAATTGCTTGCATGACCGATTCCAGCCCGCCCGATTTGCTTGCCCCCGCCGCCGGGGGCGATGACGACGACAGCCCCGGCCTGGCCGTTTACGCGCAGCGCGCCTATCTGGAGTACGCGCTCTCCGTGGTCAAGGGCCGCGCCCTGCCCGACGTGTGCGACGGGCAAAAGCCCGTGCAGCGCCGCATTCTCTACGCCATGGAGCGCATGGGCCTGGGCTACGGCGGAGCGGCGGGAGGCACGGCGGCCCGGCCCGTGAAAAGCGCGCGCGTGGTGGGCGATGTGCTTGGCAAATTCCACCCGCATGGCGACAGTGCCGCCTACGACGCGCTGGTGCGCATGGCGCAAGACTTTTCGCAACGCTATCCGCTCATCGACGGACAGGGCAACTTTGGCAGCCGCGACGGCGACGGCGCCGCCGCCATGCGCTACACCGAAGCGCGCCTGGCCCGCATCTGCCGCCTGCTGCTCGACGAGATCGACGAAGGCACGGTGGACTTCGCGCCCAACTACGACGGCAGCACGCAGGAGCCGCGCCAATTGCCCGCGCGCCTGCCCTTTGCGCTGCTCAACGGCGCCAGCGGCATTGCCGTGGGCCTGGCCTGCGAAATTCCCAGCCACAACCTGCGCGAAGTGGCCGACGCCTGCGTGGCCCTCATCCAGAATCCCGACCTGGGCGAGGCCGCGCTGCTGGCCCTGCTGCCCGGGCCAGACTACCCGGGCGGCGGGCAAATCATCAGCCCGGCAAGCGACATTGCCGATGCCTACCGCAGCGGGCGCGGCAGCCTCAAGGTGCGCGCGCGCTGGAAGGTCGAAGATCTGGCGCGCGGCCAGTGGCAACTGGTGGTCACTGAGCTGCCGCCCGGCGTTTCCACGCAGAAAGTGCTCGAAGAAATCGAGGAACTGACCAACCCCAAGGTCAGGGCGGGCAAGAAGGCGCTCACGCAAGAGCAGAACCAGCTCAAGGCCGCGGTGCTGGCCGTGCTCGACGAAGTGCGCGACGAATCCAGCAAGGACGCGCCCGTGCGCCTGGTGCTCTCACCCAGAAGCCGCGCCATCGGCCAGGACGAACTGGCGCACACCCTGCTGGCGCACACCAGTCTGGAGACATCGGCCCCCATCAACCTGACCATGGTCGGAATCGACGGCAAGCCGACGCAAAAATCGCTGCGGCAAATGCTGTGCGAGTGGATCGCGTTTCGCCAGGGCACCATCACGCGGCGCAGCGAGCACAGGCTGCGCAAGGCGCTGGAGCGCATCCACATCCTCGAAGGCCGCCAACTGGTGCTGCTCAACATCGACGAGGTGATTGCCATCATCCGCGAGAGCGACGAGCCGAAAGCCGCGCTGATGGCGCGCTTTGCGCTCACCGAGCGGCAAGCCGACGACATCCTGGACATTCGCCTGCGCCAGCTCGCGCGGCTGGAAGCCATCAAGATCGAGCAGGAACTCGGGCAACTGCGCCAGGAGCAGGGCAAGCTGCAAGACATCTTGGGCAACGCCGCCGCCTTGCGCCGCCTGATGGTCCGGGAGATCGAGGCCGACGCCCGGCAGTTTGCCGACGCGCGCCGCACCCTGATCCAGGCCGGGAAAAAAACCGTGGCCGAAGTCAAGGTGCCCGACGAGGCTGTCACAGTCATCGTCAGCGAAAAAGGCTGGGCGCGCACGCGCGCCGGTCACGGGCACGACGCGCTCGGCTTTGCCTTCAAATCGGGCGACGCGCTCTATGGCGCGTTTGAATGCCGCAGCGTCGATACCTTGCTGGCCTTTGACAGCGCGGGCCGCGTCTACAGCATTGCCGTGGCCAGTCTGCCAGGCGCGCGTGGCGACGGCCAGCCCGTGACCACCTTCATCGAACTGGAAGCGGGCGCGCAACTGCTGCACTACTTTGCAGGCCCCGAAAAAGCCGTGCTGCTTCTGTCCAGCTCGGGCGGCTACGGCTTTCTGGCATCGGTCAAAGCCATGATCTCGCGCCAGAGGGGGGGCAAGGCCTTCATCAGCGTCAATCCGGGCGAGCAGTTGTGCCGTCCGTCCTGCGCCGATCCGGGCGTGGATGCCGCCACAATCAAAAGCGACGCCAAACCCGCTGCCGCAGCGGCGGCAGCGGCAGGCGGCGGCGGGCAGCAAACGCTGCCGCAGTCGCAAACCCGCTGGCTGCCTGCCGCGCACGTGGCCTGCGTAACGCGCCAGGGGCGCATCCTGACCTTTGCGCTGGCCGAGTTGAAACACATGGAAAAAGGCGGGCGCGGACTCACGCTGATGCATCTGGACGAGCGCGACAGCCTGGCTGGCGCGGCGGCCTACACGCGCAGCGTGCGCGTCACCGGCGTGGGGCGCGGGGGCAATTTGCGCGCGGAGGTGCTTGAAATCCGCAGCCTGAACAACGCCCGCGCCGCGCGCGCACACAAAGGGCGCGACGCCAGCTTTGGCTTCAAGGTCTCGGGCATCGAGCGGGTGGAGTAGCGCCCGCGCTCGATCCGCGCCGCGCTTCCGGGCGCAAGTTGCGCGGGCGGTGGCGGGTGGGGGCACGCCTCAAAACGGGGCGCGTGCAAAGCCAGTACCCAAACCCATGCGAAACCGCGCGCGTGCCGCGCGGAAAAGCGCCGGGCATCATCCAGAAAACGCCGCAAAAAAGTGCGCCGCCACGCCGTGGATGGCCCTTGGCGGCAGGCTTCTTGGCCGGGCAAAGCCGCTGCCGGGCGCTTCAAGTTTGGGGTGGCAGCCATTGAATCGGCCAGATTTTGTGTTTTTACTTTATGGTGGATGATTTTGTGTAAGACAATCAATATGAAATAACCAGGATTAATATGAAAATAATGCCCATGCTCCGGCTGCGGGGCCATGGCGGGCGGGCGGCGCGCGCGGCCTGTATGCCACCATGCTGGCGCTTGCCCATTGAGGCAGATCAAATATATTGCATGCAGCCGGGCTGTGAATGGTTTATGACTGGCTGTCGTGCCAGATTTGGCTGGCGCGGGCAGGCGGGTGGTATGATTGACACCAGCCAAGAGGCGGTTGGGGGCCGGGGGACTGGTTTCCAGGCGTCATGTGTACTTGAGTGTTAAGTTCAGAAACGGATGGTGTGCTATGACCAGGTTGGTGTGGACCAAAGACTTGGATACTGGGATTGCTGAAATCGATTCGCAACATCGCCGGATTGTTGACTACATCAACAAGCTGTACGAATTGCGCAACTCGCCTGACCGGGAAGCCCTGGGCGAAGTGATCGGGGAGACGGTGGACTACACCATGTCGCACTTTGCCTTCGAGGAAAGCCTGCTGGAGAGCGCGGGCTATCTGTTTGTCGGGCCGCACAAGAAAGTGCACGAGCTTTTCACGCGCCGCGTGTCCGAATACCAGACCCGCTTTCAGGCGGGCGAGAACGTGACAGTCGATCTGCACGGGCTGCTTTCGCGCTGGTTGTTTAATCACATTCGCAACGAAGACCACGGCTACATCGACGCCGTGAAAGCCTATCTGCGCCTGGCCGCCGGGGGCAGCAGGCAGGCCGCCGAAAAAGCGCGCCTGAAAGCCGAAGTGCTCGAAGAAATGGAAAAGCGCCGGGGCAAAGGGTGGTTCCAGCGCATGCTCGGCCTCTAGCCGCTGGCAAGGACGGGCTGGGCGCGGCGACGC
>JAISNB010000212.1 GCA_031276435.1 Burkholderiaceae bacterium
GCGGCCAGCGCGGTGCGAATGTTGCGCGGCCCGATCAGCAGATTGCCCCCGCTCTTTTGGGCGGCGGCCAGTTGCCCCAGCGCCTGAAAGCCAAACGCGGCATCGGCTTCTTGCGCGGCGGGCGTGGGTGCGTCGGCGCGCTTTTCCGGTGTTTTTGTTTCTGGCGCGGGAGGCAATGGAGTTGCCCCGGTTTCACCTGATTTCTGGTTATTTTCTCTTTCCATCTCTTCGCGAAGGCGTATGAGATTGCGTCGCTCTTTTTCCATATTTTCGTAAAGGCGCGTGAGATTGCGTTGCGCCGCGCGTTGGGCGTCGCTTTGAGGCGCTCCCTTTCTTTCTTTGATGGCTTTTTCGTACCAGAAAACCGCTTGCGCGTTATCCGGTTCCACCCCTGGATGGCCCTTCCCCTCGTAAGTGAGGCCCAGGTTGAATTGGGAGTCCACGTCACCTTGTTCGGCTCTCTGGCGATCTTTTTCCAGAGTCGGAAATCCATCATCTCCCCCCGTAAAGATGAGAATATCATCCCAGTCCCCCTCGCTGGAAGGGATGGCCCCCATTGCATGATGGTGCTCTGGATGCGCTTGCTCCACGACCTGGGCTTTTGTTTCTGGCCCGGTGGTTTCGGCAGGCGTGGCGTCTGCGTTGCGGGTTGCGGTTTCATCTGGCGTTGCGGATTTTTCCGCCGCCTGCTGCTGCTGGCGTTCAAGATCAATCCGGTGTCGTTCGGGCGTGTCGGTGTTGTCGTTGTTGCTGCAACCCCCAACCAGGGACAGCGCCAGCGCGGCCAGCAGGGCGGCCACGGGATGGGACAGTGGGTGTTTCATGAATGCATTTCCCTTTTGAAAAACAGCGCACCGCAATCCATCATGCGCTGGCGCAGTGTAGCGCGACACGGGGCGGCGGCTCTGCTATGCTGGCTGGCGTTGCGGTGACGCTGGAAGGGATGCTTGGAAATGCCATGGACTCAAAAACAGGCCGCCATGCTGATGCGGCTGGCCGAGGCGGGCGCGTTGCCCGCGCAGGCGCTGCAAGCGGCGGCCGGGCGCGGCGGGCCGCTGCAACCGGCGCCAGCGGATTGGCGGCGCATGGCCGATGGCGTGCTGGCGCTGGCGGGTGCGCTGTTGCTGGCGGCGGGGGTGATTTTCTTTTTTGCCTACAACTGGGCGGATTTGCAGCGTTTCGCCAAGCTGGGCCTGGCTTTTGCGGCGCTGACGGCCAGTGTGGCCGCCGCCGCTTTTTGCGCGCCCGGCGGCACGGGCTGGCGCGCCGCGCTTTTTGCGGCCATGCTGTGCTGCGGGGCGTTGCTGGCGCTGATTGGACAGTCTTACCAGACGGGGGCCGATGTGTGGGAGCTGTTTGCCGCTTGGGCCGCGCTGGCTTTGCCGCTGGCGCTGCTGGCGCGCTCTTCGGCGTGCTGGGCACTGTGGCTGGTGATTGGCAATAGTGCGCTGAATTTGATCATGTCGAACGCGCCGTGGCTGCTGTGGAACGCGCCGTGGCTGCTGTGGTCTGAGGGTTCAATGCGCAAATTGCTGTTCCTGACGGCGGCTTGCAATTTGCTGTTTCTGGCGCTTGCGGAATGGACATATCCGCGCTGGCTGGCCGCGCCGCGCCGCCACGTGCAGCGGCTGGCGGCGCTGGCGGGCGTGCTGCCGCTGACGGCGGGGGCCTGCGCGGGGTGGTGGCCGCGCAGCGATTTCGATGGCATGCTCAGCGTTTTCTTTGTTTGCGTGGCCGCCTTGCTGCTGCTGTACTACCGCTGGCGGCGCGATGTGGTCATGCTGGCCATTGCCTGCTATGCCAGCGTGGCGGTGCTGACCGCTGGTTTCATGCACATGTTCGAGCCTTCGGCTGACGCGGTGGTGTTTTTTTTGATGCTGGCCTTGTTTGTCACGGTGTTCTCCGGCGCGGCTGGCGTGTGGCTGATCCGCGTGCACCGGCAGTCTGGGCAAGAAGAAAAGGCGGCGCGCCATGGCTGAATCTGAAACCACCCAAAACGGTGGCGCCGCCCGGGGCGATGGCGACGACGGCAACGCGCTGCTGACCACTCTGGCGGCGCAAGGCGCAATCGATGAGGCCAGCGCGGCCCGTGCCATGGCCCGCCTGGACGCGGCCAGCACGCCCTGGTGGCTGAGCGTGATTCTGGCGCTGGCGGCGTGGTTGGCAGCCACGCTGGTACTGCTTGCCGTGTTGAAGCTCAAACACGATCTGACCGCGCCGGCGCGCGTCGTGATCGCCGTACTTTGTCTGGGCGTGGCGCTGCCCGTGCTGCGCAAAAGCACGCATGTTTTTGGGCAGCAGTTTGGCCTGGCGCTGTCACTGGCCGGACAGGGCTTGATGGCTTGGGTTTTTGTGGATGAAAGCAGTGTGCGGCTCGGCTTTGCGCTGAGCGCCGCGCTGGCCGCGGTGCTAACCGTGCCGCGTGCCCCGGTGTTGCACCGCGGCCTTTGCGCGCTGGCGGCGTGGCTGTGTCTGCTGGTGTCGCTGGGCGCGTATCTGGTGGACGTGCACCACATTCATCCCGGCGCGGTGAGCGCGCTTGGGGTGCTGGTGGGCGCGCTGGCGCTGGCCCTGTGGTTGCGGCGTGCGCACTGGACGCAGTGGTGGCTGGCCGGAGGCGACGACGCGGGCTTGCCCAAGGCCTGGGCGGGCGCGAGCGCGGTCATGAGCATGCTGCTGGCCGTTGGCGTTGCCAGCCTGGACGGGGTGGACGCCCTGGGCTTTGGACTGCATCCGGGCAGGCAGGAATCCCTGGTTTTCTTTTACCGCCTTTACCGCTGGGGCGCGGCGGCGCTGCTGCTGGCCGTGTGCGCCCACTTGCTGCGCCCGCTGGCGCCCGCGCGGCGCTGGCCCTTGCTGGGCGTGGCTGCGCTGTGCGCGGCTGTGGGCTGGCAATGGTCGGGCATGCTGATGGTGGCCGCGCTGGCGCTGGCGGCGTTCCAGGCCTGCCAGCGCGTCTGGTTTGCCGTGCTGCTGCTCTGGCTGGTGCCGGTGGTGGGCTGTTATTACTACAACCTGTCGAGCAGCCTGCTGGTCAAATCCATCTCCATGATGGCGCTGGGCGCTGTTTTGCTGGCCCTGCGCTGGGCATTGGCGCGCTGGCGCGCGCAAGGAGACGCGCAATGAATGCAACAACATGGAAAGCCGCGCTGGCGGGCGCTTATGTGCTGATTGCGGGCGCGGCGGCGTGGTCGGTGGCCGGTTTTGAGCGCACGCTGGCAGCCGGCCAAGTGGTGCTGGTCGAGCTTGCGCCGGTGGACCCGCGATCGCTCATGCAGGGCGACTACATGGCGCTGCGTTTTGAAGTGGACAGGCATTTGCGCGAGAAGATTGGCGGCAGCATGCGCCAGTGGCGCGACCCGGCGCCGCCGCCAGCGTATGCCTACCTTGCGCTGGACGCGCAGCGGCGCGCCACGCTGGCCGGGGTGGGCGACCGCTTGCCCGCACCCGCCGGGCAGGTGGCCATGCGCATTCGCGTGCGCCACAACAGCCCCAGCGTGGGGCCGAATGCGTTTTTCTTCCAGGAAGGCACGGCCAGCGCCTACGAGGGGGCCAAGTGGGGAGAATTCCGCGTCGCGCCCAACGGCAAGGCCTTGCTCACGCACCTGCGCGACGGTGCGCTGGCGCAAATCAAACCGCCG
>JAISNB010000197.1 GCA_031276435.1 Burkholderiaceae bacterium
CCGCCGAGCGTGGATTGCTTCGTCGCCACGCTCCTCGCAATGACGGGGATTTTTGGGGTGGTCCGCTGATTCGCGTCCACGCCGCTGCCTTGTGGCTTGCAATGCCGGGAAGTTGAGTGCGCCGCCGTCGCGCGCTCAATCGCGCGTGGCGAGGCGCTGCACGCAGGCCACATAGGCCGCGCCGTCGGGCGCTTTGCGCGCGCGCTGGGCCTCAAACAGCATCTGGCCCAAGCATTCCATGGCGGCGTGGTGGGCGGCGTGCAGGCTGCCCAGGCGTTTGGCCAGCAATTGCACGGCTTGCCGGATACCTGCGGGCTGGTCGATGCCGCATTGCTCGCTGATTGACAGGTGCATGGAGATGTGCAGAAACGGGTTGTTCTGGCCGGACGTGTCGGGGTAGGCGCGCGTCAGGGCGGCGTTGGCGTCGGCAAAGTCGGCGTGCCATTCGGGATGCTCGGCAATCCAGTCAGCGGCCAGGGCTTGCAGCGCATCCATGGGCTGGCCCGCGCGGTGTCTGGCCCAGGCCGTGCAGAAAAAGTGGCGAACATCGGCTTGTGTGGGGTTGAACATGGGACGTGTTGGCGTGGGCGATGGCCGGGCTGGCGTTGCGCAATCGCGCATCGGAAACGAAAGTTTGCCATTGTCGCCCATGGCGGGGCGGATCGTGCCGCGAAAAGCAGGAAAGCCAAGCGCCAGCGCGGGCGGTATGCGGTATGCTTGCTGTTGGCTGCGGGAAGTCCGGGCAATCCTGGCGGGCATCTCAGCCATGACAGCAGTTCCGCGCGTTCCCCTGCTCTTGCCTTGCTGTGCGCAGAGCCTGGAGAGAGCCGTGCATCCATCATGGATATGAAGTGAAAATTCTTTGCCGCGCGATGAAAATATTTGCGTTGGCTGGTGGCCCATGAAAATGAATGGAGCGCATTTGTTCATTCTGTGGCATTGGGTATCCGCTTGCGCGGGATTGGACTGGCAGCGTTGTGAGGTTTGTGGGAAATGAAAATCATGGATTTTGGCTGGATTGCTCTGGTCATTTTGTCTGTCATACTGTCTCGCATCCGCCTGAAGCGCAGAGAAAAAGAGATCATGAAGGCACTGCCTGTTTTTGCGCCACAGCACACATTTGACCATCTCTCGGTTGGACAGGCACGCGCAATGGTTGACGACGCAATTGCAAAGGGTGGAATATTGTTTGTGGAGCCTGCGGACAAGAATATTTCTTTTCCAGAGCAGCTTGGCCCAGCAGCCAGGGAGCTATTTTCAAGGTACAGTGTTTTGGAAACCAGGACGGGTTTCCAGTTGGCGTTGGCGCACATCAAGATTTCAGAGTATATCAACGGATATGCAACAATTGGGTATGCAGAGGATTGGGGCGTGGTTCAGGTGCCGTACAGTGATGATGTGTTTTTCATCGAGGGAGGAGAGGTCAGTATGGGGATTGAAATAGAGCGATTTCCCAGCATTTACCATTTGATCCTCGACGAAATCCAGCAAGATCATCCATCCAGCACTCTGGAAACCACATCAAACACAGTGCCGCCATCATCCAGGGCCATGGATGCTTCGTAGACTGATTCGGCCAGAGAGGCAAAAGAATCATTTTCCGCAAAAACCAGTGCGCACATTGCACGCGCCTGGCTGAACAGAAGAAGTGCCTTTTTGTTTTCTTCTTCATCCGGTGATTCCCGCAAGCGCAAATAATCTTCATCCAGTTTTTCTGCCAGACGGTTCAGTTCAGCAGTCTGGCGCGGCGGCGGTTTTTCATTGCCTGACAGATGCCGCATGAAATCCTGCACGAAAGTAAATGTCGTCGGCATGGGGACTTTCCGGAAAACGAGCTTGCAGGCGGCCATGGCCGCTTCTTTTTGTTGAACGGCGCTGGCCACTTTCAATTTCTCAAAGAGTGCAGGGGCCACGGCCTCAAGACGGATCGTCATCAAACAGGTTCCAGATGTTCAGTCGCGCCCGGATTTCAGGCGCAGTGTCCACGGGGTTTTGGCCCAGGCCGCCGCTTCTTGTTGCAGCAGCCAGGCCGATTGCGGCCAGGCATGCTGCCAGTGGGCGCCGCAGCGCAGCGTGAAGCAGCGCCCCGCGCCGTCGGCGTCGGGTTTGAGGCTCAGGCGGATGGATTGCAGGTCGGGGTCGGTGCGGGCGTGGCACAGGATGACGGCCAGCCGCAGCGCCATGAGCTGGTGCATGAAGGCGGCGTCGTCAAAGCGCGCTTCCAGTTTGCGCAGTTTGCCGCGGTGGCCGAGCACAAGCTGGCTAAGGTTGCGCAGCTCGTCCAGCGAGAAGCCGGGCGCGTCGGTGTTGCCCAGGATGTAGGCGCTGTGCTTGTGGTAGTCGGCGTGCGAGATGAGCGCGCCGATTTCCAGCAGTTGCGCGGCCCAGTGAAGCTGGCGCTCCTCCTGCATGGCGCGCGATTTGCCGCGCGGCGCGCCAGCGCCCGCCGCGCCTGTGTAGAGGTGGCGCGCTGTTTGGGCGACGCGCGCGGCTTGTTCGGCATCGGTTCTGAATTGCCGCGCCAGACGCTCGATGGATGCGGCGCGCACGTCGGTTTGCGTGTGCTCGCGGCTGAGCAGGTCGTACAGCGCGCCCTGGCGCAGCGCGCCGTCGGCGTATTGCAGGGTGTCGATTTCCAGCAGGTCGAACGCGGCGCGCAGCACGGCCAGTCCGCCGCCAATGACGCTTTTGCGCTCTTCCTTGACGCCTTCGATGCGGATGTTGTCCACGTGTCCGGCCTTGATGAGCCGCTCGCGCAGCCAGTTCAGTCCGGCGCGGTCGATCTGGCCGTCGGCACTGGCGCGGCCAGCGGCGGCCAGCACTTCGGCCACGGCGCTGATGGTGCCCGAGCAGCCGTAGGCGCGCTCCCAGCGTGCCTGGCTTTGCGCGTAAAGGCCCCGGGCGTCGTCCAGGATGGCTTTGGCGGCCACTTCGGCCACTTCAAAGGCGTGGGCGGTCAGGGCGCCATCGGCAAAGTAGCGCATCGACCAGGCCACGCTGCCCAGGCGGTAGCTTTCCATTTGCAGCGGGACGAAGCCCTGGCCCGTCACCAGTTCGGTGGAGCGCCCGCCAATGTCCATGACCAGGCGGCGCTCGCCCGATTGCGGCAGCGCGTGCGCCGCGCCCTGATAGATCAGGCGCGCCTCTTCGCGGCCAGAGATGACGTCGATGGGAAAGCCCAGCGCCGCCTGGGCCTGGGCCAGAAAGCCCTCGCGGTTGCGCGCCTCGCGCAAAGTCTGCGTGGCGACGGCGCGCACCTGCGGCTGCGCAAAGCCCGCCAGCCGTTCGCCAAAGCGGGCCAGGCAGGCCAGTGCGCGCTCGATGGCCACTGGCGAGAGGTTGCGCGCCTCGTCCAGTCCGCTGCCCAGGCGCACGGTTTCCTTGAGGTATTCGGCGCGCTGGATTTGCCCGTGTTCGACGTAGCCAATTTCAAGGCGAAAGCTGTTGGAGCCGAGATCGACGGCGGCAAGACGGGAGCCGTTTTTCATGTGATCAGAACCTGTTGACTGTCATTGCTGAAGCTGCTGCGCGAGCAGCTTATCGGGGAGATGGGCGGGCCGGGCTTTGCAGCGCGGCTGCCCGCCTGCCCCTTCGGGTTGCAGAGGCGATCTCCAGCCAGATGGGCAACCCGTTTTTTGCGCGACGGCAGCATAGCACTTGCTGCCCCAAGCGCCGCGCGGGCTTGCGCGCTTTGCGGGGCGCGCGGGCCGCTGCAGCCAGCGGGCGCGCTGTGTTGCGCGAACGCGATCGCGCGCCCGGCGGCGCCCGGCATGCGTGCCGATGGCAAAAATGACCGAACACGGCTGGGCGCGACGCTCTGGAATCTTCTATCTTGTTGATTTAAAAGGAATTTTATTTTCCATCCTGTCACAAGCCTGTCACATGCGCGCCGTAAATTTACCGGGTGTTTTTCAACCATGACCAGAGGCAGAGCATGAAGCTTTCTCGCAATTTTGTTTTGGGTGGCGCAGCCGCCACCGCCATGGCGCTCAGCGGTTTTGCCGCACAAGCGCAAAGCGTAACGGGCGCTGGCGCCAGTTTTCCGGCGCCCCTGTATTCCAAGTGGGCCGCCGAGTACAACCGCGCCACTGGCGCCAAGGTGAACTACCAGTCGGTCGGCTCCGGCGCGGGCCTCAAGCAGATCGAGGCCAAAACCGTTGATTTTGGCGCTTCCGACATGCCGCTCAAGGACGAGGATCTGGCCGCCAAGGGACTGGTGCAGTTTCCCACCGTGGTGGGCGGCGTGATTCCGGTGGTCAATATCGAGGGCGTCAAGCCCGGCCAGCTCAAGCTGACCGGCCCCGTTCTTGCCGACATCTACCTGGGCAAGATCAGCAAGTGGAACGATCCGGCCATTGCGGCGCTGAACCCCGGCCTCAATCTGCCCGGCCAGGCCATTGCCGTGGTGCGCCGCGCCGACGGTTCAGGCTCCACCTTTGGCCTGACCAATTACCTCAGCCAGGTCAGCCCCGAGTGGAAGGCCAAGGTGGGCGAAGGCACCGCCGTGAACTGGCCCACCGGCGCCGGTGGCAAGGGCAACGAAGGCGTGGCCGCGTTTGTGGGCAAACTGCCCAACTCGATCGGCTACGTGGAGTACGCCTACGTCAAGCAAAACAACATGACGTACACGCAACTGCAAAACGCGGCGGGCAAGTTTGTCAGTCCCAGCGACACCAGCTTCAAGGCCGCCGCCGCCGGGGCCGACTGGAGCCGCACTTTCTACCAGATCCTGGGCAACAAGCCGGGCGATGAATCCTGGCCCATCACCAGCGCCACCTTCATCCTGATGCACGTGGCGCAAGACAAGCCCGAGCAAGCCCGGCAGGCGCTCCGGTTCTTCGACTGGGCTTTCACCCATGGCGACAAGGCGGCAGCCGACCTGGTTTATGTGCCCATGCCCGATGGCGTCAAGACACTGATTCGCGAGCGCGCCTGGTCCCTGGTCAAGGACGCTTCCGGCAAAACCGTTGCCTACAAATAAGCCGGGCCACAACAACTGTGGAAAAAAGCGCGGGCAACCGCGTTGACCGCCGCGCGCCGCGGCACCAGGCTGGCCCGCCAGGGGCCAGCCGCCCCGTTGAGAAAAAGCAAGCTCCATGTCAACCACCCTGAGTGCCTCAGCCGACGCCCTTACACTGCGGGGGCAATCTGAAAAGGCAAGCATGTCCAGTCCTCCTCCCGTGCACAGGGCGCGCAGTGGCGCCGCGACAGAATGGCTTTTTGCGTGGGCGGCGCGGGGCGCGGCCCTGGTGACGCTGGGCCTGCTGGCCGCCATCATTGTTTTCCTTGTCGTGGGCGCGTGGCCCGCCATTTCGGCCTTCGGCCCGGGCTTTCTGACCAGTGCCGTGTGGGACCCGGTGGACGAGAAGTTTGGCGGCCTGGTGATGATTTACGGCACGCTGGCCACGTCTGCCATTGCGCTGGTGATCGCCGTTCCGGCGAGTTTTGGCATCGCGCTGTTTCTCACCGAGCTTTCCCCCAACTGGCTCAAACGCCCGCTAGGCACGGCCATTGAGCTGCTGGCGGCCATTCCGTCCATCGTCTACGGCATGTGGGGGCTGCTGGTGTTCTCGCCCATCCTGTCCAGATACGTGCAGCAGCCCATGCAACACTGGTTTGGCGACTGGCCTGTGCTGGGCACGCTGTTTTCAGGCTCGCCGGTGGGCATTGGCATTTTGTCGGCCGGGATCATTCTGGCCATCATGATTATTCCGTTCATCGCCTCGGTGATGCGCGACGTGTTCGAGGTCACGCCCGCCCTGCTCAAGGAGTCGGCCTACGGCCTGGGTTCGACCACCTGGGAAGTGGTCTACAAGGTGGTTCTGCCCTACACCAAGGCCGGTGTGGTGGGCGGCATCATGCTCGGCCTGGGGCGCGCGCTGGGCGAGACCATGGCCGTGACCTTTGTCATTGGCAATGCCAACCAGCTTGATTCCATCAGCCTGTTCGAGGCGGCCAACTCCATCACCTCCGCGCTGGCCAACGAGTTTTCCGAAACCGCCCCGGGCACGCTGCACCAGGCCTCGCTGATTTACCTGGGACTGGTGTTGTTCTTCATCACCTTCGTGGTGCTGGCGCTGTCCAAGCTGATGCTGGCCCGCCTTGAAAAAGGCGAAGGAGCCAAATCATGAGCGCGGGCCTCAACGCGGCGGGCGCGGGCGCGCTGTTCAGGCGGCGCAAGATGGTCAACCGCGTGGCGCTGGCGCTGTCCATGGCGGCCATGGCCTTTGGCCTGTTCTGGCTGGGCTGGATTCTGTGGGAGACGCTGCGCCTGGGCCTGGGCGGGCTGACGCTGGCCACCTTTACGCAAATGACGCCGCCGCCGCTGGAAGAAGGCGGCCTGGCCAACGCCATTTATGGCTCGCTCGTCATGGTGGGCCTGGCCACCGCGCTGGGCACGCCCATTGGCATTCTGGCGGGCATTTACCTGGCCGAATACAACCCGCGCGGTGCGCTGGCCACTGCCACGCGCTTTGTCAACGACATCTTGCTGTCGGCGCCGTCGATCGTGATCGGCCTGTTCATCTTTGGCGTGGTGGTCGAGCCGATGGGCGGCGGCTTTTCGGGCGGCGCGGGCGCGCTGGCGCTGGCGCTGATCGTGATTCCGGTGGTCATCCGCACCACGGAAAACATGCTCAAGCTCATTCCGGCCAGTCTGCGCGAGGCCGCCTACGCGCTGGGCACGCCCAAGTGGAAAGTGATTACCAGCATCACGCTGCGCGCAGTGCGCGCCGGGGTGATTACCGGCGTGCTGCTGGCCGTAGCGCGCATTGCCGGAGAGACGGCGCCGCTGCTGTTTACGGCGCTCAACAACCAGTTCTGGACGTCCGATTTGTCCACGCCCATGGCGAGCTTGCCGGTGGTGATTTTCAAATTCGCCATGACACCGTACCCGAACTGGCAAAAACTGGCCTGGGCCGGTGTATTCCTGATCACGCTGGCCGTGCTTGGACTGAACATCCTGGCGCGCTTTTTCACCCGCAACAAAAACTGACACGCCTTGGCATCAGAGGAGTTAACACCCATGGACATGATGGATACCGCAGTGGCCGCCGATCCTGTGGCGCTGCCCGCCGCCCCGGCGGCCAGCGTCGGCAACGGCAGCAGCAGCAAGCCCAAGATTTCGGCGCGCAACCTGAACTTCTACTACGGCAAGTTCCACGCGCTCAAGGATGTCAACCTCGACATTCCGGAAAACAAGGTCACGGCCTTCATCGGCCCGTCGGGCTGTGGCAAATCGACCCTGCTGCGCATCTTCAACCGCATGTTCGAGCTGTACCCCGAGCAGCGCGCCGAAGGCGAGATTTTGCTCGACGGCGAGAACCTGCTGGACAAGAAAAAAGACGTCGCGCTGGTGCGCGCCAAGGTGGGCATGGTGTTTCAGAAACCCACGCCGTTTCCGATGTCGATCTACGACAACATCGCCTTTGGCGTGCGCCTGTTTGAAAAGCTCAACAAGGCCGACATGGACGAGCGCGTGGAATGGGCGCTGCGCAAGTCGGCGCTGTGGAACGAGGTCAGGGACAAACTCAACCAGAGCGGCGCGGGACTGTCTGGCGGGCAGCAACAGCGCCTGTGCATTGCACGCGGCGTGGCCATCCGGCCCGAGGTGATCCTGCTCGACGAGCCGTGCTCGGCGCTTGACCCCATCTCCACGGGCAAGATCGAAGAGCTGATTGCCGAACTCAAGAGCGAATACACCGTCGCCATCGTGACCCACAACATGCAGCAGGCCGCGCGTTGCAGCGACTACACGGCCTACATGTACCTGGGCGATCTGATCGAATTTGGCGAGACCGAGCAAATGTTCCTCAAGCCCACGCGCAAGGAAACCGAAGACTACATCACGGGCCGTTTCGGCTGATGCACCCGGAGGCAAGACCCCATGGCAGACAAACACCTTTCAAGCCAGTTTGACAGCGACCTCAACCGCGTTTCGGCCCGTTTCCTGGAACTGGGCGGACTGGCCGAATTGCAACTGCGGCAGGCCATTTACGCGCTGTCCGAATTCAACGCCGAAGCCGCCGCGCAAGTGCAGGAGACCGAAAAGCGCGTCAACGCCATGGAACTGGAAATCGACCGCGAGCTGACCAGCATCATCGCGCGCCGCCAGCCCGCGGCGGTGGACTTGCGGCTGCTGCTGGCCATCTCCAAAACCACGGCCAACCTGGAGCGCGTGGGCGACGAGGCGGCCAAAATCGCGCGCATGGTCACATCCATCATCGCCTCGGGATCGGCGCGCCGGCTGCCCGCCAGCGAACTGCGCGTGGCCGCCGACATGGCCGCCGAACAACTGCGCAAGGTGCTCGACGCCTTCGCGCGCCTGGACACCGAAGAGGCCATGCAAATCGTGCGCGGCGACGACCACCTGGACGAGGAATTCAACGGCTTCGTGCGCAAACTCATCACCTACATGATGGAAGACGCGCGTACCATATCGGCCAGCCTGGACTTGCTGTTCATCGCCAAATCGATCGAACGCATTGGCGATCACGCCAAGAACATTGCCGAATTCATCATCTACATCGTCAAGGGCGACGACGTGCGGCACACCCGGGTTGGTGAATCGGAGGCGCTGGACCCATGAAAATGATGCCGCGCGTTCTGGTCGTCGAAGACGAAGAGGCCATTGCCGAGCTGATTGCCGTCAACCTGCGCCACAACGGTTTCCAGCCCACCTGGGCCAGGGACAGCGAAACGGCCCAGCGCGAGCTGGACGCCATCTTGCCCGACGTGATCTTGCTGGACTGGATGCTGCCGGGCGAAAGCGGCCTGTCGCTGGCGCGCAAGTGGCGCAAGGATCTGCGCACCAAAAGCGTCCCGATCCTGATGCTGACCGCGCGCGGCGACGAGGCCGACCGCGTGGCCGGACTCGACGCTGGCGCCGACGACTACATCGTCAAACCCTTTTCCACCAAGGAAATGCTGGCGCGCATCCGCGCCGTGCTGCGCCGCCGCGCGCCCGAGCAGGCTGGCGGCACGGTGGCCATCGGCGCCTTGCTGCTCGACGCGTCCACCTACCGCGTCACCTACGAGGGCGAGCTTCTGAAAATGGGGCCGACCGAATTCAAACTGCTGCACTACCTGATGCGCAACGCCGAGCGCGTGCACAGCCGGGGCCAGTTGCTCGACAAGGTGTGGGGCGACCATGTGTTCATCGAAGAGCGCACGGTGGACGTGCACGTCAAGCGCCTGCGCGAAGCACTGGGCGCGGCCAGCGTGCTGGTCGAAACCGTGCGCGGCGCGGGCTACCGCCTGACGGCGCAGCCGCTGGCGGCGGCGCTCAAGAAAAACGCGGCAGCCCAGGCTTGCTGAACCCGCGCGCGCAAGGCAGTGCCATGGCAGGCAAAGTACTGATCTCCATCGAGAACAACGCATTCCATATAACGCGCACGGTTTTACCCGCTGCCAAAAATGATTTCCTGATCGTTGGTTTGACGCTGGATGAATTGAAAGCATACGCGCCGCTGGATGCGGCGTACCGCGTGGGCGGATCGGTGCTGACCTTGCTTGCCCAAATCCACCCCGGCGCATTCGGCACATGGAAAGTGCCGCCACCGCTGCCAGATGGCGATGCGTAGGATCGGCCTGGACTTTTAACGCCGGGGCGACCCCGGCGCGAGCTGGATTGCCAAATGTTTTTGCGCCTGTTTCTCGTTCTTGTCACCTTGCTGGCAACCACACTGGCCGGTTGGCTGCCGGGCGGCTGGCTTGGCGCGTGGGGCGGCGCCATGGCAGGCGCCCTGGCGCTGGCAGGCCTGCAAGTGTGGCGCGGCATGCGCCTGAACCGCTGGCTGGCCGCGCCCGACCCCGACATCGGCGCGCCGCCGCCACCGTTGCGCGGCCTGTGGGGCGAGGCCGCCTGGCGCGCCAGCAAGCTGCTGCGGCGCGAGCGGCGCCAGGCGCAAGAAAACGCGCAGCGCCTGCAATCCTTTCTGCAAGCCATCCAGGCCTCGCCCAGCGGCGTGGCCTTGCTCGACGCAGACGGGCGCATCGAATGGTTCAACCAAACCGCTGCCGAGCATTTCGGCTTCCAGCCCGGGCGCGACTTGTTGCAGCACGTGGGCAACCTGGTGCGCGACCCGGCATTTGCCACCTACTGCGCCGACGGCGATTTTTCCCGTCCAGTGAAACTGCCGGGGCGGCACAACACGCCCACGCATCCCGTAACCCTCTCGGTGCAGTTGCACCCCTATGGTGAAGGGCGCAAGCTGCTTCAATCCACCGACATCACAACGCTGGCGCAGGCCGAAGCCATGCGGCGCGACTTCGTGGCCAACGTATCGCACGAAATCCGCACACCGCTGACCGTGCTCATGGGATTTGTGGAAACCCTGCAATCGCTGCCGCTCAGCGCCAGGGAGCAGGCCAACTACCTGTCCCTGATGGCCGCGCAGGCCAGCCGCATGCAAATGCTGGTGGAAGACTTGCTGACCCTCTCGCGCCTGGAAGGCAGTCCGCCACCCAGCGACGCCGAGCGCGTGGACTTGCAAGCCATGATGCACCAGTGCGAGGACGAGGCGCGCGCCCTCTCGCGCATGCTGCACGCCAGCGAAGACAGCGCGCAAGAACTGGTTTTTGACGCGGTACCCGATTTTTCGCTCACCGGCGCGGCCAAGGAATTGCGCAGCGCCATCTCCAACCTTGTGGTCAACGCCGTGCGCTACACGCCAGCGGGTGGGCGCATTCACGTGCGCTGGCTGCGCCTGAACGAAGGCGGGGCGCGGCTGGAAGTGACCGATTCCGGCGCTGGAATCGCGCCCGAGCATTTGCCGCGCCTGGCCGAACGGTTCTACCGCGTCGACCGCAGCCGCGCGCGCGAATCGGGCGGCACCGGCCTGGGGCTTGCCATCTCCAAACATGTGGCGCAGCGCCATGGCGGCGAATTGCTGATTACCAGCAAACTGGGCAAAGGCTCCTGCTTTGCGCTGCAATTTCCGGCCAGCCGCGTGGTATTGGGCGGCGCGCAAGAAATGGCGGCGCGCGCCACCGCGGCGGGAACGGGCAGCGACAGCGACAGGGGCGACGCATCGGTTTGACCTCTCCTGCCTGCCCCCGCGCATGAGGCCAAAGCAAGACAAACCGCAGCGCCTTCAATCCCTTGCCTGCGCCCACATTTTTCAATGCCACAGAAAAAACGCCAGAATAAATAACTTTTTCATCGTCATTGCGAGGGCCGCAGGCCCGTGGCAATTCACTGCTTTTCTTACGCTCACGCTGCACTGAAACTGGCGGCAGCAAGACTTCCTCTCTTGCCCCTGTCGGGGCACTTGAAGGGAGAGAGAGGAAGGCAGGCGGCCTTTCCGGCGCTTTTTCGGCTTGCGCCTTGGCGTTTCCCGACGGTTGAGGCGTTTGCCTTGCTTCACGGGATCGCCGCATCGCTTCGTTCCACGCCATACGGGGGTTTAGGAGCTTTTCGTCACGAAGGTTTGGGTGTTTCTCGTTAGTGACAGAGGTAGCCCTCATCCGGCGCTTCGCGCCACTCTCCACCAAAGGGGCGATCTGCCTTCCAGCGCGCGGCGTGGGCGCGTGCAAATGAGAGGAAAATCGCGGGCGAATTCAGTGCGTGCCAACCTGCCGGGATGCGGCGGCGCTGCCCGCGCCAACGGCCATTGCGCGCTATGCTGCGCGGCAAGCCGCCTTCGCGTGTG
>JAISNB010000035.1 GCA_031276435.1 Burkholderiaceae bacterium
GTGTCTGGCTTTTTGCGCGGCTGCCGCGCAAATCCGCTGCATCGTGCCATGGACAAAAATCTTGCGGCAACACTGCCCTAGCCGCGCGCGCAGGGCAGGCTGGGGGTGTGGCGGCACCATTCGCTCCAGCCGCCCGCGTAAAAGCCGACCACTGGCGCAAAGCCCGCGATTTCCATGGCCAGGATGTTGGGCGTTGCCGTGACGCCGCTGCCGCAGTGGTGCACCACGTGGGCGATGTCGCGCCCGGCCAGAAGCTGCGCCCATTCGGCCTTGAGCATGACGGCGCTTTTGAAGCGCCCGTTGGCGCAGAAGTTGTCGGTGTAGGGCCGGTTGAGCGCGCCCGGAATGTGGCCGGCCACCGGGTCCAGCGGTTCCACGTCGCCCTTGAAGCGGGGCGTGGCGCGCGCGTCTACCACGGTCTGGCTGGGGCGCCCCAGGTTTTGCGCCACTTCGTCGGTCAGCACCAGCCGCCGCCGCGGCTCGCCCAGGGTAAAGCCGCCAGTGGCCTGTACCGCCGCCGCCGGGCCTTGTTGCAGCGCGCCGCCCGCTTCTTCCCAGGCGGCCAGGCCGCCGTCGAGTACGGCCACGGCGTCGTGCCCCAGCCATTTGAGCATCCACCACAGGCGCGCGCTGAAGCTGCTGTCGTTGCGGTCGTAGGCCACCACCTGTGTGTTGTTTTGCATGCCCTGCGCGCGCAGCCACTGCGCCAGCCGCTTTCTCTGGGGCAAGGGGTGGCGTCCGCCATTGACGGCGGCAGCGCCGCCGGGGGGGGCATCGCTGGCGGCGGCGGCAGCGCTCAGGTCGCGCTCCAGATGCGCTTGCCGGCTTGCGGCGATGTGTTTTTCAAGAAACATCGCGTCGGCCTTGCTGGCATCGGCCAGATCAAAGCTGCAATCGAATACCAGTACGGGCGTGTGCGCCTGGCGTTTGAAGAGGGTTTGCAGTTGCTTGGGGTCTACGAGTGTGGTGTACATCGGTTGTGACAGGGGGGCAGGGTTTGAATTTCTTCCGGCGGCCTGGCAGGCAGGGCGCGTGCGCGCAAAACCGTGGCGGCAATGCCGCTGGCGATGATGAGCGCGATGCCCAACCAGCCCATCCACGCGATGGGGTTGTGAAACAGCAGCAGACCGTACAGGGCCGCGAAAACAATGCCGGAGTATTGCAGATTGGCGACCACCATGGTGGCGCCGCGCGTGTAGGCGCGCGTCAGGCTCCATTGGCCCAGCGCGGCCAGCACGCCAATGGGCAGCAGCCACGCGGCGGCGGGCCAGCGCCAGGCGTGCGCGCCGCCGGTGCAAAGCATGCCAATCAGCCCGGTCAGGCTGGCGCCGACGGAAAAATAGAACACCACGCGCACTTCAGGCTCGCCCAGGCGGCCCAGCGCGGCCACCTGCATGTAGGCCAGCGCGGCCATCAGGCCCGAGAGCAGGCCGATCAGCCCGGCGAAAAGCTGGTTTTGCCCAAGCGTGGGGCGCAGCATCATGACCACGCCGACAAAGCTGAACATCACCGCCGCAATCAATGGGCCTTGGCGTCGGATGTCCGCGCCGCTGCCCGTTGCCAGTGTGCCGCCAACCAGGAAGACGGCCATCCAAATGCCGCTCATGTAGTTGAGCGTCATGGCCGTGGCCAGCGGCAGTTTGGCAATGGCGTAGAACCAGAACACCAGCGCCGTCACGCCCACCACGTTGCGCCACAGGTGCATCAGCGGCACCGAGGTGCGCAGCGAAACGTGATTCGCGCGCGCCATCCAGGCCATGAAAAACACGCCCACGATGCCGCGGTAGAAGGTGATTTCAAACGCGTTGTAGCTGGCCGACGCGAATTTGACGCCCACCGCCATCGAGGCAAAAAAGAAGGCGCCAGCGATCATCCAGGCTGCTTGCATGGGCGCTGATTGTAGGGCAGGCGCGCACGGCTGGCGGCTGCGCTGCAAAAGCGCAGGGCGCTGCATAAACAGGAGCGCGTCCGCGCCCTGTCAGGGCACAGGTATCTACACACAGCAGGCAGATATTTTCGGGAGCGTGGGCATCCTGCCCGCTGGTTTATGGCGTGCGTTTCCCTGTGCGGGCGCGCAGGGGCGAGTTTCAAACCCGCCCCTGCTGCACAGATGATGGCGCTTGCTGCCTGCTGCCAACCCCTGCGCTCCGGTGGGCTACGCCGTACCCAGAAAAAAACGGCACCCCTGCGCAAACGCCGTATGGATTGCCACGGGGCCAAAGCCCCTCGCAATGACGAGCGTTTTTGGGTTGCAGAAAAAATCACTGTTCGCTTTCCCGAACTCTCCCCCCGCTGTGTAGATACCTATGCCCAAAGGGGAGGGGGCAATATGCTCCCCTCTCCACTTGTGGAGAGGGGACGAGGGAAGAAGCAAATGGAGATGGCGTACCTGCCCCCGTCATTGCGGGGAGCACGAAGCGCGACGCGGCAATCCATGAGGTGATTCAATTTTCCGAAACGTCGGAACAGGCTGCAAAACTCTGGATTGCCACGCGCCCTGCGGGCACTCACAATGACGAAAGGAAGGAGTGCGCCTTGCGACATTTCTTGCAGTACGCGCTGCCCCGCATTGTCATTGCCTCCGTGAGGAGGGTTGGGAGAGGGGCGCTTCCACACAAAGCGCGCGGCGCTTGAATCACAGCGTTGCACTACCCTCTCTCACCCCTGCCGGAGCACTTTCTCCCACTTTGTGGGAGAGAGAAAGGCAAGCGGCTTTTCCGGCGTTTCGGCTTGCGCCTTGGCGTTCGAGGTGCTTGCCTCATGGACTGCGCTGCGCCGCTTCGCTCCCCCGCAGTGCCACGGTAAGAGGCAGTGCCTTGTCACCCCGCGGCGGCAGCGGCCGTGTGCTTTCATTCTGATAGCTGCGTGCGCAATATCCACAACAAAAAGACGACTTTCTTTGGATGCAGTGGCCGTTTTTTGCCCAAGCTCCGATAGACTACGCGAATGTCCCTTTTGCAACTTTTGCTGCTCCCGTTTGCCGGTAGCGTGCTGGCGGCGCTGTTGCCGACGCACGCGCGCAACACGGCGGCAACGTTGTCAGCGCTGGTGGCCGCGCTGGGAGCGGCGCAGGTGCTGTGGCTGTTTCCCGGTCTGCAAAGCGCAGTCGTGCTGCGGCAGGATGTTGCGTGGGTTCCGTCGATCGGGCTTGATCTGGCCTTGCGCATGGACGGGCTGGCCTGGATGTTCGCGCTGCTGGTGACGGGCATCGGTTTTCTGGTGGCGCTGTATGCGCGCTATTACATGTCGCGCGAAGATCCGGTGCCGCGTTTTTTCTCGTTCTTCCTGGCTTTCATGGGCGCTATGCTGGGCGTGGTGCTCTCGGGCAACCTGATTCAACTGGTGTTTTTCTGGGAGCTGACCAGCCTGTTTTCGTTTCTGCTGATTGGCTACTGGCACCACCGCAAGGATGCACGGCGCGGCGCGCGCATGGCGCTGACGGTGACCGGCGCGGGCGGTCTGGCCATGCTGGCTGGCGTTTTGATGCTGGGCCACATGGTTGGCAGTTACAGCCTGGATGTGGTGCTGGCCGCGGGCGATGCCGTTCGCGCGCACGCGCTGTACCGCCCGGCCCTGGTGCTGATTTTGCTGGGTGCGCTGAGCAAGAGCGCGCAGTTTCCGTTCCATTTCTGGCTGCCGCGCGCCATGGCCGCGCCCACGCCGGTTTCGGCTTACCTGCATTCGGCCACCATGGTCAAGGCTGGCGTGTTTTTGCTGGCGCGGTTGTGGCCCGCGCTGTCGGGTACGCCCGAGTGGTTCTGGCTGGTCAGCGGCACGGGCGCCATCACGCTGCTGCTGGGCGCGTATCTGGCGCTGTTCCAGAACGATTTGAAGGCCCTGCTGGCCTATTCCACCATCAGCCACCTCGGGCTGATTACCCTGCTGCTGGGACTCAACCGCGATCTGGCCGCTGTGGCCGCCGTGTTTCATGTGATGAATCACGCCACTTTCAAGGCGTCGCTGTTCATGGCCGCGGGCATCATCGACCATGAGACTGGCACGCGCAATTTGCGCAAGCTCGGCGGCCTGTACAAGGTCATGCCCATTACGGGCACGCTGGCTTTTGTTGCCAGCGCGGCCATGGCGGGCGTGCCGCTGGCCAACGGTTTTTTGTCCAAGGAGATGTTTTTTTCGGAGACCATCCAGATCGACGATGGCGGCTGGCTCAACTTTGCCTTGCCCACGCTGGCGACGCTGGCCGGTTTGCTTGGTGTGGCGTATTCGCTGCGTTTTGCCGTAGGCGCTTTTCTTGGCCCCAGGTCGCACGCCTTGCCGCGCGAGCCGCACGAGCCTGTGCGCTGGATGCGCGCGCCCATCGAGGTGCTGGTGGTGCTGTGCCTGGTGGTGGGCGTTGCGCCGCAGTGGTCGATTGGCCCGGCGCTGGCGCTGGCCGCTGAGCCTGTGGTCAGTGGCCGTTTGCCGCATTACAACCTGGCTTTGTGGCATGGCTTGAGCAAACCGTTTGTGATGAGTCTGGCGGCCATGGCGGGCGGCATTGTGCTGTACCGGCTGCTGGCGTCTTTTTTCCGCTCTGATCGCTTGCTCAGGGCGCCTTTGCTGGGCCGCCTGAACGGCGAGCGCCTTTTTCACTGCGCGCTGGTGGCGCTGGATAGGCTGGCGCGCTGGGCGCAAGGCAATCTGACCACCAACCGCCTGCAAGTGCAGATGCTGCTCATGGTGGTGGCCGCCTCGGTGGCCGCCACCGTTTGCCTGTTGCCCGACGGGCTGACCTGGGGCAATCGCGCCCGCGTGCCCGCCAACACGGCCTTTGCGCTGATGTGGCTGGCTGGCGGCATTTGCGCCGTGGCCGCCGCGTGGATGGCCAAGTTCCAGCGGCTGGCGGCATTGATCATGCTCGGTGGCGTGGGCCTGACGGTGAGCCTGACTTTCCTGTGGTTTTCCGCGCCCGATCTGGCGCTGACCCAACTGACCGTCGAGGTGGTGACCACCATCCTGTTTTTGCTCGGCCTGCGCTGGCTGCCCAAGCGCCGCAAGGAGGAAGAGGCGCCGCTCAGGCTCATGGTGCGGCTGCGCCGCGCGCGCGATTTGCTGATTTCCGTGCTCACGGGCCTGGGCATGGCCGCCATCGCCTATGCCATGCTGACGCGCCCGGCGCCGCAAAGCATCTCGCCGTTCTACATCGAGCGCGCGCTGCCCGAAGGCGGCGGCACCAACGTGGTCAACGTGATGATTGTGGACTTTCGCGCGCTGGACACCTTTGGCGAGATTTGCGTGCTCTCCATCGTGGCCCTGACCATTTACGCGCTGCTGCGCCGCTTCCGTCCGCCGCGCGAGATGGAGCAAAGGCCGCCGCAGCAACGCTTGGCGCCTGCCGATTTGCTGACCGATCTGTCCAACCCGCGCACCGCCGCCGACACCGCCGTGGGCTACCTAATGGTTCCCGCCGTGCTCGCACGTTTGCTGCTGCCCATTGCCGCCATGGTGGCCGTGTACCTGTTTTTGCGCGGACACAACCAGCCCGGCGGCGGCTTTGTGGCGGGACTGGTGGTTTCCATTGCCTTTCTCATCCAGTACATCGTCGCTGGCGCGCGCTGGGTCGAGGCGCATTTGCGGCTCGATGTGATGCGCTGGACGGGCGCCGGACTGGTCATTGCCGCGCTCACAGGCATGGGTTCGTGGTGGTTTGGCTATCCCTTCATGACCACGCACACCGTGCACGTCACGCTGCCGCTGCTTGGCCGGTTGCACCTGGCCAGCGCCCTGTTTTTTGATCTGGGCGTGTTTGCCGTGGTCGTCGGATCGACGCTGCTGATTCTGACCGCCATGGCCCACCAGTCGGTGCGCAGCTACCGCGCCCCGAGCACCGGCGCCGAAGAGCTGGGCGCAACCCGGAAGGCGGCGCGCTGATATGGAAGTCATCCTGGCCCTGACCATCGGCCTGCTGGGCGGTTGCGGCGTCTGGCTGATTTTGCGTCCCCGCACTTACCAGGTGCTGATGGGGCTGTCGCTGCTGTCGTATGCCGTCAACCTGTTCATCTTTGCCATGGGCAGTCTGCTGATTGACCGGCAGCCCATCGTCATCCCCGATCTGAGCGCCAGCCTTGAAAACTACACCGACCCGCTGCCGCAAGCGCTGGTGCTGACGGCCATCGTGATCGGCTTTGCTACGGCGGCGCTGTTTCTGGTGGTGCTGCTGGCCTCGCGCGGCCTGAGCGATACCGACCACGTTGACGGACAGGAGCGCGGCGACTGACATGACAACGCGCCTGATCGAATCGCTCATGCCGCACCTGATGATGGCGCCCATTCTGGCGCCGCTGGTCAGCAGCGCGGTCATGCTGTTGCTGGGCGACAGCCGCCGGCCACTCAAACGCGCGCTTAACGCGCTGTCGTGCCTGCTGGGCCTGGCCGTGGCGCTGGCGCTGCTGATGTGGACTGTGCAATCGGGCCAGCCGCAAACCCTGGGCGTCTACCTGCCGGGCAACTGGTCCATGCCCTATGGCATCGTGCTCGTGCTCGATCCGCTGGCGGCCCTGATGCTGGTGCTCACCGCCCTGCTGGGCGTGGCTGGCATGTCGTACGCCAGCGCGCGCTGGGATCGCGCTGGCGTGCACTTTCACTCGCTGTTCCAGATGCAATTGATGGGGCTGAACGGCGCCTTTCTCACCGCCGACCTGTTCAACCTGTTCGTGTTCTTCGAGATCATGCTCTGCGCCTCATACGGCCTGCTGCTGCACGGCAGCGGGCGCGCGCGCGTGCTCTCGGGGCTGCACTACATCGCCATCAACCTGCTGGCATCCACGCTGTTTTTGATCGGGCTGGCGATTCTGTACGGCGTCACAGGCACGCTCAACATGGCCGACATGGCGCTCATGGTGCCCGCCATTGGCGAGGCCGATCGCGGCCTGCTGCACGCGGGCGCGGCCATTTTGGCCATCGCCTTCCTGGTCAAGGCTGGAAGCTGGCCGGTCAACTTCTGGCTCGCGCCAGCCTACGCCAGCGCCAGCGCGCCGGTGGCGGCGCTGTTTGCCGTGATGACCAAGCTCGGGGTCTATGCCGTGCTGCGCCTGTGGACTTTGCTGTTCGCGCCCGACGCGGGCATCTCCGCGCAATTTGGCGCTGCCGCGCTGCTGTGGCTGGGCCTGCTGACGCTGGGCGTGGGCGCCATCTGCGTGCTGGCCACGCAAAACCTCAACCGCATGGCGGCAAGCTGCGTCATCGTATCGTCCGGCACGGTGCTGGCCGCCATTGGCTTTGGCCAGAGCGCCATCACGGCGGGCGCGCTGTATTACGCCGTGGGTTCCACACTGGCGGTCAGCGCGCTGTTTCTGGTGATCGAGATGATCGAACGCTCGCGCGAGACCGAGGAATCGGCCCTCTACGTCAGCGAAGTCGAGCCTGAACAGGCCTTTGCCTTCCCGGTCGATCTGATGCCCCCGCCCGACATCAACCTGGACGAAAACGAAGGCCCACTCATCGGCCACGCCATTCCCGCGGCCATGGCCTTCCTGGGCCTGGCCTTTGCGGCCTGCACGCTCACCATGGCCGGACTGCCGCCGTTTTCCGGCTTTGTGGGCAAAGTCGCCATGCTCGGGGCGCTGCTCAACATTGGCGCCGCCAGCGGCGCGCCCGATTCAGCCACCGCGGTGCCCACAGCGGCTTGGGTACTGATGGCCCTGTTGATCATCAGCGGCCTGCTCACCACGCTGGCCTTCTCGCGCGCCGGACTGCGCTATTTCTGGGCGCCGCGCGGGCGGCCCACGCCCACGCTGCGGGTGGTGGAAACCGTCCCCGTCGCCGCGCTGCTGCTCATGATCGCCCTGCTGGTCTGGCAGGCCGAACCCGCGCTGGCCTTCGCGCGCGTGGCTGCCAACGGCTTGCACAACCCGGCCAACTACATCAACCATGTGGTCGCCGCCCAACCGCGGCCCGCGCCAGCCCACAAAACCGCCACGCCGCCATGATGAAACGCTGGCTGCCCGCCCCCTTGCTGAGCCTGGCGCTGATGGCGCTGTGGCTGCTGCTGGTGCGCTCCATCGCCTGGGGCCACGTGCTGCTGGCCGCGCTGCTGGCGCTGCTGCTGCCGGCGCTGCTGGCGCCGCTGCGCCCGGCCATGCCGCGCATCCGCAACCCGCGCGCCATCGCGCGCTTGCTGGCAGCCGTGGGATGGGACGTGCTGCTGTCCAACATCTACGTGCTCGAAACCATTCTGGATCCGCACGGCGAGGCCATCGTCGGGCAATTCGTATTCGTCCCGCTGGATTTGCACGACCCTTCCGCGCTGGCCGCGCTCAGCACAATCTGCGCCGTCATCCCCGGCTCGATCTGGTGCGAAATGGCGCCCGACGGCAGCGCCGTGCTGTTGCACGTGTGGGATCACCGCAACCCCGACAAATTCGTCGCCGATTTCAAAAGCCGCTACGAGCGTCCATTGCAGGAGATTTTCGAATGAGTCCATTCCTGAACATCATCATCAGCATCACACTGTGTGCCTACGGCATCGCCATCTTGCTGGGGCTGTGGCGCGCCATCATCGGCCCGACCGCGCAAGACCGCGTGCTGGCGCTGGACTACGTAACCACCGTCGGCATGCTGGCCGTGCTGGTCATCAGCATCAGCTACTCAAACGACGTGTACTTTGAAGGCGCGCTGATTCTGGCGCTGTTCGGCTTTGTCAGCTCGGCGGCCATCGCCAAATTCCTGCTGCGCGGCGAGGTCATCGAATGACACCGCAAGAGGCATCCCTGTCGCTTTGGGTCGAAATCATCGTCGGCGTGCTGCTGCTGCTCAGCGCCGTGCTGGCACTGGCATCGGCCTTTGCCATGGCGCGCCTGCGCACCTTCTTTTTGCGCATGCACCCGCCAACACTGACCTCGGTGGGCGCCGTGTGGTGCGTCACGGCGGCCTCGCTGATTTACTTTTCCGCGCTCAACGGCGCACTGGCGCTGCACGTGTGGCTGATCGTGGTACTCATGTCCATCACCACACCCATCACCACCGTGCTGCTGGCGCGGGCGGCGCTGTTTCGTCTGCGCGCCCAAAAAACACCAGGCATTCCGCCGCCGATCCAGTTGCGCGTAGCGCCCGTCGATCCAGAAACCTGAACGCCGCCGCGCCTCGCAAGGCGGCGCCTTTGAAGCACACGGCGCATATTCTTTGCCCATGAGAACGAGAAGCGCCTAATCTCACTGTCATTGCGAGCACCGCAGGCGCGCGGTAATCCTAATCCACCGTTTCCATCCATCTATTCATCCTCGCTGCCTTTGGGAAGAATGCCCCTCTCCCTAACCCTCCCCCCACAGGGGGAGGGAATCCAAGAATTGCCATCGCTCTCTCCATTAATTTCCACTCGCCCCTAACCCTTCTCCACAAATGGAGAGGGATGCATATTGTCCCCTCCCCTTTTGGGAGGAATGGGGAGAGGTCGGGAGCGCGCGCATCGCTTCATCGCCCTCGCCCCCTTCGGGGGTGAGGGACAGGGGGTGGGGGATTTTTCCGCGCGACGCATTTATATACTCTTTGCACCCTCCCCTTTGGGGAGGGATGGGGAGAGGTCGGAGGGGGAGAGGATGGCGCAAAGCGCCGGGAGAGTGCGGGAGCGCGCGCCTCGTTTCATTGCCCTCGCCCCCTTTAGGGGGAGAGGGTCAGGGTGAGGGGGATTTTTCCGCGCGGCGCATTTATATACTCTTTGCACCCTCCCCTTTGGGGGGAATGGGGAGAGGTCGGAGGGGAAGAGGATGGCGCGCAGCGCCGGGAGAGGGGATGTTTTATTTTGAAATATAAACCACCATGAAAAACATGGGCACCAGTGTCAGACAGACCACAAAAAACTCCGCAATCGATTGCCCGCGCATGCCAGAGCGCGGCCGCTGCCGCCGCATTCCAGGCATTTTGCTGTTTATCCTCATTTGAATACCTTTTTGGGGGTTGTTCTGGCCACATCCCGGGCAAAATCCGGTATCTCAAAAACGTCCTTCGGGATGGTGGCGTTGACCTCGAAGCGTTCGTACGTGATTTCCACGCCAGACGATGTGCAAGTGGTTGTCACGGTGAAGCCAAACAAAGCCACATTCTCTTCGGGTGGCCGGGTGCAATCGACCGGCTGGCCCTTGAAGTGTGGTTTCATGGTGTTTCGATAGGACAGACGCAAA
>JAISNB010000051.1 GCA_031276435.1 Burkholderiaceae bacterium
GCGGCGCGGCTGCGCGAATTCGTCAAACGCGGCGACAAGCTCGACGAGCGTTTCTGGACGGGCGTGGCCGACCTTGTGGGCGGCGTCAGCAACTCCACCGCCCTGGTCGGCACCGCCGAGCAGGTGGCCGACGCCATCGTCAAGTACTACGCGCTGGGGATCGGGCAAGTGCTCATTCGCGGCTTCGATCCCCTGAACGACGCCATCGAGTACGGGCGCGACCTGCTGCCGCTCGTGCGCGCCAAGGCCGCCGAATACGACCGTTTGCGCGCCAAGGCCGCGTGAAGGGGAGGGCGCGCGATGACTTTCCCAGCAGCGATTGCCCCGCAAGAGGCCGCAACAGTTGTCAAGCCTTCCGTCACCGCAACCGCCGCCGCCCAGGTGGCGACAGCGGCGGCGGGAAAACCGCCGGATCGGGAGGCTTTGCTGGCCTTTATCACGCAAGAGCTGGCAAAAACCGCGGCCCATCATGACAAGACGGGCGAGTTGCCGCGTGCCAATTTGGCGCTGCTGCACCGCCATGGCCTGCTGGCGCTGGCCGTGCCGCCTGAATTTGGTGGCCCGGGCGAATCGCTGGCGCGCCTGCGGCATGTGGTGGGCGCCGTCGCCAAGGGGGAGCCATCGACGGCGCTTTTGCTCGCCATGCAATACATCCACCACCATTGCGCCTTGCAAAAGCCCGGCTGGCCGCACGCTTTGCGCGCGCGGGTGTACCGGGACGCGCTGCGCGAGGGCGCGCTCATCAACTCCTTTCGTGTCGAAAGCGCGGCCGGATCGCCCGTGCGCGGCGGTCTGCCCGCAACCACGGCGCGGCGCGTAAGCGATGGCTGGCGCTTGTCGGGCACGAAAATCTGCGCCTCCGGCATCGACGGCGTGACTTGGCTGCTCGTCTGGGCGAAAAGCGACGACCCCGTTCCGCTGGTGGGCGCGTGGCTGGTGCGCCGCGACAGCCCCGGCATTCGCGTTATCGAGGCCTGGGACTACCTGGGCATGCGGGCCACCGGCAGCCACACGGTGGTTTTTGAAGACGTGCCCGTGACGCTGGAACACGCCATTGGCGTTTTCCCCGCCGCCCAGCCACCCGCGCCAGAAGCCACCGCGCCGCAATTCCAGCGCGCCAACTCGGCCTTGCTGGCCGCGCTTTACGACGGCGTGGCCCGCGCCGCGCGCGACGCCTTCATCGACTGGCTCAAACGCACCGCGCCAACCAGCCTGGGCCAGCCGCTTGCCAGCCTGCCCACCTTGCGGCAAGAGGCTGGGCGGCTGGACGGCATTTTGTTGCAAAACCGTTTTTTGCTGGACGCGCTTGCTGGCGAGGCGCCGCTGCGGGAAAACGAAGCCGGGCAATTGCAAGCCGCCATCACGGAAAACGCGGCCACAATCACGGGCCGGATTCTGGAACTTGCTGGCAACCACGGCCTGCCACACAGCAGCCCCTTCCAGCGCCACCACCGCGACGCGCTTTGCGGGCGCGTGCACACGCCGCAACGCGACTTTGTCTGGAGCGCCGCCGGGAAACTGGCGCTGGCCTGAATGGCGTTCTGGACAGCGGCGCGATTGAAGCGCATGCTGTTTGTGTGCCGCGGCATAAACCCATGCCCGCAAACAAAAATGCCCGTGCGTGAATCCACGGGCATTTTTCATCGGCGGACTGACTGGCGGCAGGCACTGTTTTTTGCGCCGCGCGGGGCGCGCGACAGCCTTGACGCGCCGGGGCACACCCAAAAAACAACACAAACCGCATGAACCCCTTGAACGCGGGGTAGACAGGGCGCGGTGCATCGCATAGAGTTGAGCCGGATCAAACACGCAAACCCGAGAGGGGAGGGAGTTACACAATGAATATGCCGATTGGCTGGCGCGCCGCCAGCAGTGCCGGGTTGTGCGCAATCGCCTTGCTGGGCGCCATGGCTGCATTTGCGCAGGCCGTGCCAGCCAACACGCAAAGGCCGCCCGATTGGCCCGAGCGTGCCAGCAGGGCATCGGCGCTCCAGCGCGAAAAACCCCGGGCCGTGGCAACAGCGGGCGTCGTCACCCTTTTTACCGAAGGCCCGCCCAACATCGTCATTGCCAACGCCACCGTCATCGGCGTTGACGACGACGATGGTTTTGGCAACGACACCGTTTGCCTGGAAGCCTTTGACGACTTCTCCACCCTGGTTGCCACGCAGTGTTACACCGTGGCCGTTGGCGCCACCGCCACGCTGGCCTTCGCGCTCACATGGAACGGTCCCATTGGCAGTGTCGACCCCGGCATCGGCCTGTACCTGATGGACGAAAACACCCACGCCATACTGGGATACGTCAACCCCCTCACACCGGCCATGACGCCCGCGCCATTCAATGTCATGGCTGCGCCGCCAGCGGCAGTTCCCGCGCTGCGCCGGGCGGCCCTGCCGCTGCTGCTGGCGCTGCTGACGCTGCTGGCCGTGTGGCAAAACCGCCTGTGGCGCAGGGGCGATCCCTCTGCAAAACACCCGGCACGGGGCGGCGGGCAATAAACCGATGCAAACCTTCAACCCCCCCTTGGTGGCCGCCGCCGCGCTGCTGAGCGCCGCCGCGTGGGCCGCAAACCCCGCGGGCCAACCCTGCGCCAGCGAATGCAGGATATTCCAGTCGACCCAGGGCTACCCGCACCTGGTTGTGGGCGTCATCGAAAATGCGCTGGACGACGCGCAAAGCCGCGCCCTGTACCAGGCGGGCCTGCAAAAACAGCCCTGGAAAACCCTTGGAGCCAGTGCGGATGAATTTGTGCGCTTCGTCAAACCCGTGGTCATCCGTCCGCAAGATGGCGCAGCCAGCGCACCGGCGTACCTGGTGCTGATGGGTCAGGACGAATACGCCCCCGGCGCACTGCAACCGGGCGACCTGGTGCGCTACTCGCCCCACCCGGCCAGCCACCCCAAACCCGCTGAAGGCACAGCAGCCAGCCAGGCCTTCTGGCAGTTGTACGGTTGCGTGGCCGTACTGTGCAAAGCGGGCGACGCGGCCTGCTTTGCCAGCTACCGCCAGGGGCTGTTCAGCAAACAAAGCGGCCAGGCCCTCAGCCACGCCAGCGAAACGCCCTTGCCCAAGGGGCCGGTCATAGACACCACAAGCATGCTGCCGGTGGAAAA
>JAISNB010000066.1 GCA_031276435.1 Burkholderiaceae bacterium
TCTTCAAGAGCGCCGCAAGCCGGTCGGCGGGGATGGTGCTGGAGCTTTCGATGACCAATTTTGCCTCGCGTTTGCCCAGGACGTTGATGGTGTTGGCGTCGCTGATGAGTTTGTCGACCTGGAGGTTGCCATGGATTTCAACGTATTCGCCGAATTCCGCGAACGATTCGGCCTGCGCGTTTGCGCCAACGGAGAAGGCGCAATCGTTGGTGGAATTGGTACAGACATGGCCCGCGTGCAGGTTGCCGCAAATGACCGTGTGCGCGCCGTGGCTGATGTAGCGCCCGATTTCGGCGTTGCCCAGGACAATCAGCGCGCCTTCTTCAGCGGCCATGGCCGTTTGCAGCAGGCCCTTGACGCGCAGATTGCCCGCGACAATCAGGCAGGCGCAGGTGATGGACAAATCGGTGGCGATCAGATCGCCCGCGCAAAAGCGGATGCTGTAGTCGTATGGCTCAAGTTCATCGGCGTCAAAATCGCATTGGGCGGCCAGCGCTGCGTCGGCAGCCGCTTGCACGCGGCCCGCTTTGGCGGCAAGCCATTTTTGCGCCGTCTGGATGTTCCAGATGGGCAAGCCGGAGATGGGGTTGTTGGTCATTTCAGTGGCCCTTCTTGCAATGTGCCGGTCGGTTGGTGGGCCGCTTATGACAGCCGGGAGCCGGTTTCAGGCCAGCGCCAGCGCAGCAGCATCCAGGCGGTCAGGCCGATGCCCATGAAGCCCAGTGATGCCAGCGCCAGCGCCAGCGCTGAGTGCATGACCAGCGGCGCTACCACGCCAGCGACCAGCCCGTTGGCTGCCGACATGACCACCGCCTGCAACGATGAGGCCATGCCGCGCCGCTCGGGGTACAAGTCCAGCACCATCAGTGTGACCACCGGCACCATCAGCGCCCATCCCAGGGAGAAAAGACCAATGGGCCAGAGCGCCCACCAGGGGCTGGGCACGAACAGCAGGTTGGCCGTTACGTTGATGAGCGATACGCCGAGCATGATGCGAAAGCCGCGCATGATCTGGTTCTTTGGGCGCACCACGCCAGCCATGCGGCCCGACAGCCAGGAGCCTGTCATGATGCCGCCGATGGTGGCCAGAAAGAGCCAGAAGAACTGCTGCGGCTTCAGGTGCAGCAAGTCGCCCAGAAACGCGGGCGCCGAGAGCACGTACAAAAACATGCCGTTGAACGGTATGCCCGATGCCAGCGCCAGCAGCAAAAAGCGCGGGTCGCCCAGCAATTGCCCGTAGCCGCGCATCAGGGGGCCAACGCGCATGGGCTGGCGCTGCGCGGCGGGCAGCGTTTCAGGCAGCAGCCGGTAATTGGCGGCCCACAGCAGCACGCCCACGCCCACCAGGAACCAGAAGATGGCGTGCCAGTTGATCCACACCAGCAGCAGGCCACCGATCATGGGCGCAATGGCGGGCGCGAGGCCAAAGAAAATGGTGATCTGGCTCATCACTTTCTGGGCCTGCGTGGGCGAGAACAAATCGCGCACCACGGCGCGCGAGACCACGATGCCCGCGCCCGTTGAAAGCCCCTGCATGGCCCTGAAAAATATCAGTTGCCCGATGGTTTGCGAGAGCGCGCAACCAGCCGATGCCAGCGTAAAAACCGCCAGCCCGCACAGCACGATGGGGCGGCGGCCAAAGCTGTCGGAGAGCGCGCCATGAAACAGGTTCATGAAGGAAAAGCCGAACAGGTAGGCCGAGAGCGTTTGCTGCAACTGGCCGGGCGTTGCGCCCGTGCTGGCCGCAATGCCCGCAAAAGCCGGTATGTAGGTGTCGATTGAAAACGGCCCAAGCATGCCGAGCATGGCCAGCAAAATGGCCAGCCCCCAGCGCGGCGCGCGCCAGGTTTGAGCGGAATCGGGGTTCATGGCAGAGGTGGCAATCGTTAAAGGGTCAGGGGTGTTGTCCGCGCGCGCCAACAAGCAAGCAGATGCGCGTGGCGCGCGCGGCTCCTCTTGCGTGGCAGAATTTGAAGGTCCAGCGTGTCCAACGGGGGGAAGTCATCCATGATAGTGCACATTACCTGTCAAACGGATCGGTTCAACCTGTCGGTTGCGGGGCCGGATTTCATCAACGACTGCTGTTTTGGCGAGGATTTTTCGCGCTGGCTGGTCGCGGCGCTTTGCGATGCCGGTATCGACGCGGGCGTGATCTGCATGGAAGATTTCGGGTGGGCCAATGAAGTCCGCTACCAGGGGGGCTCCTACCTCATGTGCGTCAGCGGTTGCGCCGATGGCGATGCGCGGCGGCCAAATTATGGCCAGTGGCACGTGTTGCTTGAACGCCACCGCACTTTCTGGCAAAGGCTGTCTGGCAAGAACCGGACGACATGCGCTGATCCCATCGTTGACAGGCTTGTCCAGATGTTGCGCGCCGCGGGGTTCGAGGCGGTTCAACTGGAAGGCGCTGTGCGTTGAAAAAACGCCTTGCGCCCCGCGGCGCGGGTAGGGGACACAAGGCGTGTCGTGTTGGGCCAAAGAAGCGCGCAGCCGCCCGCCCGCAGCAGGCACGCAACGCACTTTTTTAGAGGAAGCTGCGCAGTGGGTCTGAGCGGCTCGGGTGCTTGAGCTTGCGCAGCGCCTTGGCCTCGATCTGGCGGATGCGCTCGCGTGTGACGTCAAACTGCTTGCCCACTTCTTCGAGCGTGTGGTCGGTGGACATCTCGATGCCAAAGCGCATGCGCAGCACTTTGGCCTCGCGCGGGGTCAGGCTGTCGAGAATGCCCTTGACCACATCGCGCAGCCCGGCCTGGATGGCCGCGTCGGCGGGGGCGGTGTTGCTCTGGTCTTCGATGAAGTCGCCAAGGTGCGAATCGTCGTCGTCGCCAATGGGCGTTTCCATGGAGATTGGCTCTTTGGCGATTTTCATGATCCTGCGGATTTTGTCCTCGGGGATTTCCATCTTGGCGGCCAGGATGGAAGCGTCAGGCTCGAAGCCGAATTCCTGCAGGTGTTGGCGGCTGATGCGGTTCATCTTGTTGATGGTCTCGATCATGTGCACCGGAATGCGGATGGTGCGCGCCTGGTCGGCAATGGAGCGGGTGATGGCCTGGCGAATCCACCACGTGGCGTAGGTGGAAAACTTGTAGCCGCGCCGGTATTCAAACTTGTCCACGGCTTTCATCAGGCCGATGTTGCCTTCCTGGATGAGGTCGAGAAATTGCAGGCCGCGGTTGGTGTACTTCTTGGCAATCGAGATGACCAGGCGCAGGTTGGCCTCGATCATTTCTTTCTTGGCGTCGCGGCTGGCGGCCTCGCCATCGTTCATGCGCTTGTTGATGGCCTTGAGTTCGTCCAGCGGCACGACCACCTGCGCTTGCAGGTCGATGAGTTTTTGCTGAAGGTCCTGGATGGGCGGAATGTTGCGGGCCAGCACGCCGCTCCAGGGCAGGCTGGCGCGCGCCTGCTGGCTGGCCCAGGTCAGGTTGAGCAGGTGCGAGGGCGTTTTGTTGCCCGTGGCGTCGCGGCCAGAGAAGTCGCGGATGAAGTCGTCGGCGGGAAAACCGCATTTGTCCACGATGATGCGGCGCAACTCGCGCTCGTGCTTGCGCACCTCTTCCACCTGGCTGCGCAGCATGTTGCACAGTTTTTCGATGGTTTTGGCGGTAAAGCGAATGCTCATCAGCTCAGAGGAGAGGGCGTGCTGCGCCTTGATGTAGGCGGGCGCGCCCCAGCCTTCACGGTCGTAGGCGCGGTGGACTTTCTCGAACAGGCTGGCAATGCGGTCAAAGCGTTCGAGCGCCTGGTTTTTCAGGGCTTCGAGCAGTTTGGTCATGGCTTTGGAGCCGCCCTGGCCGTCGTCGTCGTCCTCGTCGTATTCGTCAAAATCTTCTTCGGCCACGTAGTCGTCGTTTTCGTCGGCGTTGACGAAGCCGTCGACCACGGTGTTGACGATGACTTTGCCTTCGCGGATTTCCTGGGCCATGCGCAGGATTTCGGCAATGGTGGCCGGTGATGCGGAGATGGCTTCCATCATGGCCATCAGGCCGCCTTCGATGCGTTTGGCGATTTCGATTTCGCCCTCGCGCGTGAGCAGTTCCACCGTGCCCATTTCGCGCATGTACATGCGCACCGGGTCGGTGGTGCGGCCAAATTCGCTGTCCACGGTAGACAGGGCGGCCTCGGCCTCTTCCTCAGCCTCTTCTTCCGTGGCGGCAGAGCCGTTGGTGTTGGTCAGCAGCAGGGTTTCGGCGTCGGGCAGTTGCTCGTAGACGGCCACGCCCAGGTCGTTGAGCATGTTGACCACGGCTTCCAGCGTTTCGGCGTCCACCAGTTTGTCGGGCAGGTGGTCGTTGATTTCGCCATGGGTCAGGTAGCCGCGCGTTTTGCCCAGCTTGAGCAGCACTTTCAGGTTGGCGCGGCGGGTGTTGATTTCTTCTTCGGACAGAACGTTTTCGTCCAGCCCGAATTCCTTCATCAAGGCGCGTTCCTTGGCCTTGCTGATTTTCATGCGCAGCGGCTTGATTTTTTCAGCCGACGCGGCCGATTGTTTGGCGAGTTCGGCTTCCAGCTCGGCCTCTATGTCAGAGAGGTCGGTGTCATCCTCGCGCTTGCGGCTGGCCGATTTGCTCGGGCGTCCGCGCTTGCCGGTGGATTTGGCGGGTTTCGATTTTTCCGCCGCCAGCGCGCCCTTGGCCGGGCGGCCAACGCTTTTCTGGGGCTGCTGGTCCTTGGACTTTGGCCCGGGTTTGGCCTTGGGCGCCGGGGCAGCGGCGGTGGCTTTGACGGGTTTTTTCTTGTCGGCGGCGGCTTTTCCCCGGGCGGCGGGCGCGGGTTTGGCGGGCGCTTTGGTTTTGGCCGTCGGCTTGGCGACGGGTTTGGCGGCAGTCTTGGCTTTGGGCTTGATGGCGGGTTGGGCCGTGGCCTTGGCTTTTGGTTTGGCGGCGACCCTGGTTTTTGGCTTGGCGGCGGGTTTTGCGACGGCCTTGATCTTGGGCTTGGCGACAGGCTTGGCAGCGGCCCTGGCGGTCGATTTGGCGACGGGTTTGGCGGCGGATGGTTTCACTTTGGCGGGCGTTTTCTTTGCTTTGGACATACAAAAATCCTCTTGGCACAAGGCCATCAAATACAGGGCAACCGGGCGGGTTGTCTGGCGCGCGCGCTGCCCGGGCTGTGGCATGCGGCGCGCGGGCGGCAACGGGCTTTTTCAGTCATATGGGGCGTGATCCCGAAAAACACAGTACACGGTGCGCCTGGCCGCGGGCCAGATCAATGTGAACTGGCCCGTGCGGGCAAGGCATTGCGCAACCGGGCAAGATGGGTGGGCGAACATTTGGCGTGCAGTCCTTGCGGAATTTGGCCGCCCCACACGCGGGGGTTTGCGCTTGACGCTTGCATTGGCCGGGCCGGAGGTGCTGCTGTCGCTCTTGCCGAGAGGCGCGCATTATACCAGAGCGCGGGTGGCGTTTCCGGGGGTGCGCTTTGGGCGCGGCCTATGTTTTTGCTTTGGGCAGTTGCGCCAGCAATTTGCGGTAGGCGTCGGTGTCGCCGGCTTCGGCGGCGCGGCGCAGCGCCTGCTCAAGTTTGCTTTTGCGTTCGGCGCTGAGGATGTAGTCCAGCTCCGATGGGTCGGCCTCGATTTCGCGCGGAATGCTTTCCACCGCGCCGATGGCGTCGGCCTGCTGCGGGTGGCCGCGCAGGGCTTCGCGCAGGGCGCTCCAGGGTTGCGGGCCATGGTCCAGCCACTGGCCCGCGATCCACACGAACAGCGGGCCGTAGGGCGCGGGCAGATCGCACAGCAGGGCGTGGTCGTCCTGGCTCATCCGGTTCCACGCGCTCGGCTCGGTGAGCACGATTTGCAGCGCCCGCTGCGCGCGGCTGGCAGGCGGTGTGCGCGGCGGCGTTGCCGTCGTGGCGCGGCCAGAAAACGCCGGGGCCGGGAAGGGCGGCGGCGCGTGACGCGCGCTGCGGCCATGGTCGGATTGCGCAGGCCCGAAGGCGCCGCCGCCGCGGCTGCGCGCGGGAGGGCGGCCCAGTTTCCACAATTCGGCCAGTTCGTGCGTGCCCACCTGGACCTGGGCGGCAATTTCGGCCAGCAGTTGCTGCGCCAGCGCGCCAGCAGGCAAAAGCTGCCACAACGCCTTGGCGTTGGCGGCAAGGTGCGAGCGGCCTTCGGCACTGCCCAGGTCGACGCCTTCGGCGGCGGTTTCGAGCAGATAGCGCGAGAGCGGGAGCGCCGCTTGCACGGCTTGTTCAAAGGCCGGGGCACCTTCGGCGCGGATGAAGCTGTCGGGGTCGTGCTCGGGCGGCAGAAACAGGAACTTGATGGTGCGCGTGTCGGTGGCCATGGGCAAGGCCGCTTGCAGCGCCTTGCGCGCGGCGCGGCGGCCCGCGGCGTCGCCATCGAAGCTGAATACGATCTGGTCGGTGAAGCGAAACAGTTTTTGCACGTGCTCGGGCGTGCAGGCCGTGCCCAGTGTGGCAACCGCGTTGGCAAAACCCAGTTGGGCCAGGGCCACCACGTCCATGTAGCCTTCGGCCACCAGCGCGTAACCGCGCTCGCGCAAGGCGCTGCGCGCCTCGAACAGGCCGTACAGCTCGTGGCCCTTGTGGAATACAGGCGTTTCGGGCGAGTTGAGGTATTTGGGTTTGGTGTCATCAAGCACGCGGCCACCAAAGCCGATGACTTCGCCCTTGATGCTGCGAATGGGAAACATGATGCGGTGGCGAAAGCGGTCGTAACGCCTGCCGTCGCCCTCTTCGTTGACGATGACCAGTCCGCTTTGCGCCAGCAGCGGGTCGTCGTAGCGCGCGAACACGCTGGCCAGGCTGCGCCAGCCGTCAGGGGCATAGCCCAGGCCGAAGTCGCGCGCAATGGCGCCCGACAGCCCGCGCTGCTTGAGGTAGTCCACCGCGTGCGGCGCGTTGCGCAAGTGGGTTTTGTAGGCGTCGGCGGCTTTGGTCAGCACGTCGATCAGGGTGCCGCGCTTTTCGCTCTCTTGCGCGGCGCGCTGGCGTTCGGCCGGGGTGCGCTCGTCGTCTGGCACCTGCATGCCGCACTGCTGCGCCAGATCGTGCACCGCGTCGACAAAACCGGCGCCCGTGTACTCCATCAGGAACTCCAGGGCGTTGCCGTGCTTGCCGCAGCCAAAGCAGTGGTAGAACTGCTTGGGCGCGCTGACGGTGAAGCTGGGCGACTTTTCGCTGTGGAACGGACACAGGCCCGAAAAGTTGGCGCCGGTTTTCTTGAGTTGCACGTAGCGGCCGACAACCTCCACGATGTCGGCGCGACTCAAAAGCTCCTGAATGAAATGCTGCGGAATGGCCACGGGGCGATTGTGGCGCAAGTGGCCGCGCGCGCCGCAAGATGGC
>JAISNB010000070.1 GCA_031276435.1 Burkholderiaceae bacterium
GCCGATTGCCGATTGCCGATTGCCGATTGCCGATTGCCGATTGCCGATTGCCGATTGCCGATTGCCGATTGCCGATTGCCGATTGCCGATTATACCAGCGGTTGAAGAATAAAGTCCAGTGGTTCCGGAATTTATTTCGGATGTGTCGCTATTTCTCATATCTTGCTCCTTGCAAGTTGATGGGATGGTGGATGCGCCTTTGGCTCCTTGCCTTGCCGCTTCCTCATGCGCCCTGTGTGTGTTGCGCTGCATTGAGAGGCGCGGCAACAGGAGAGCGCATGATTGGCGTCGGCTCGGGGCCAAGACACGCATGTCATGCTAGCAGCATTCCCGCATTTTGCAACAGGCAGAGAGGCGCGCAAGCGAAAAAAATGCGGAAAGTGTGAAATAGTTCCGCTTTTTGATGGGCATGTGTTGTTTTTTTGCCCGCCCTCTCTCGCTCCTGCCGGGGCACTCTCTCCCTCACAAGGGAGAGAGGAAGGCAAACGGCTGGCTGCGCACATCTCTTCATCGCCCTCGCCACCATCCTCACCCCCGCCCCTCTCCACAAGGGGAGAGGGGCGCATATTGCACCCTCCCCTTTGGGGAGGGATGGGGAGAGAGTTGGGGTAAGGGGACATTGCTGCTTTGCCTGTGAGTGAGAGGAAAGCATGCGTCATTGAAAGAGCCGCAGGGCACGTGGCGGTCCAGTTGCAGTCTTGCAATCTGCGGCGGCGTTTCGAGAAACTCAGCCGTTGCATGGATTGCCGCGTCGCGCTCCTCGCAATGACGAAACGGTAAGTTGTGGTTGCCAATGACGGTGGACAAAGGGGGTGCCTCTCTTCATTCCCCCATCCGTATCCCTTGGGGAAAGGGTACCCAAACGCCATCGCGCAGCGCGTGACGACGACAAGCGCGCGCCTTGCGGCAGCGGCCCGTTCCTGCAAAGTTGCTGGCGCGGCGTCAAAAAGCCGCTGCGCCCAATAGTCAACAAAATCTTGATCCGGATCGACACGCCGCCACCGCCGGGCGGCGATTCAGGCCACAAGGTCGATTACCATCTTCCGGTAAGCGCGCTTGCCGCCGCCCGCGCGCCACAAGCCGCGGGCGCGGCAAAGCGCAATCGACCCATTCAAAACAACATGAAACCCGCCGCCGCATCCCGCCACCTTGCCACCGGAGCGCCATTGCCAGCGTGGCTGCGCGCGTCGCTGGAGCGCCGCCTGACGGTTGGCCTGTGCGTGGCCGTGCTGCTGTCGGCGCTGGTACTGGTGGTGCTGGCGCAATCGCTGAATCGGCGCGCGCTGGTGCAAGAGCAGGAAACGGCGGCCATGCGGCTGGCCCAGGTGTTCGAGGCCAGCTTGCAGCACGCCATGCTGCGCCGCGACGTGCCGGGCATGGCCAGCATTCTGGCGCGCATGGGACAGGCGCCCGGCGTGGCGCGCGCGCGCCTGCTGGAGCCGCATGGCACGGTGCGCTTTGCCGCCAACGCCGCGGATGTGGGCACGCAAGACGCGCAGGCGCTGGCTGGATTGTGCGTAACGGCCGGTTGCGCCGTGCCTGCGCCGCGCCTGCGCTGGCGCGACGGCGACGGCAACAACGACGCGGCGGCAGCGGCAGCGCCCGGCGCGCGACCGGCCTTGCAGATTGCCTACCCCATTCACAATCAGGCGCGCTGCCAGCAATGCCATGGCCCGGTTGCCACGCACCCGGTCAACGGGGTTTTGCTGCTGGATTTCCAGGCGCTGCCGGGCATGCCCTGGCGCGACCGGGCCACCCTGCTGAGCGCGGGCCTGGCGGCGCTGCTGGTGTTTGCGGGCATCATGGCCTGGACTTTGCGGCGGCAAGTCACGCAGCCGCTGTACCAATTGCTGCAAGGCTCTGAAAAACTGGCCTCGGGCGATTGGTCCACGCGATTGCACGTGGCCGCGCTCGACGAGCTTGGCCGCGTGGCGCAGGGCTTCAACCGCATGGCCGACCGGCTGGGCCGCATGATGGGCGCGTTGCAGCAGCAACACACTTTCTTGCAGACACTGATCGACGCGGTGCCCGATCCGCTGCTGGTCATCGACGCCAATTTCCGCATTCGCCTGGCCAACCGCGCCTATGGCAACCTGCTCGGGCTGGACACGGCGGCCATTGTGGGCAGTACCTGCCACCAGACCAGTCGCGGCCTGCGCGAGCCTTGCCCGTGTACGCTGGTGACCTGCCCGGTGGCCGAGATGCGCCAGCAGGCGCAACCCGTGCACAGCGTGATGCGCCTGCGCCGCGCCGACGGCGGCCAGGTCGAGGCGGACATCGAGGCCGCGCTGGTGGAAAGCGCCAGCGGCGAGCGCCTGACGGTGGAAATCCTGCGCCCGCTCGATCGCACGGTGCGCTTTTCGCAAGAGCAGCGGCTGTCCACCATCGGCCTGCTGGCCAATGGCGTCGCGCACGAAATCCACAACCCGCTCGCTTCCATCCGCCTGGCCCTGCAAGCCTGCCTGCGCGGGCTGCGCGGCGGCGACATCAGCAACGAAGAGTTGATGGATTATCTGGGCGTGGTGGATCACGAGATCGACCGCTGCGTGCTGACCACGCGGCGCCTCATGCAAATGAGCGCCGTGCCCTCGCAAACCCTGGGGCCGGTGCGCGTGCTGCCCGCCATCCACGACGTGCTGGCGCTGCTGGGCGAAGAATGCCGCGCCGCTGGCGTGGCGGTGTCGCGCCAGTGCGCGCCAGCAGAGGCCTGCATCCTGGGCGACGAGGCCGAATTCCGCCAGGTGCTCATCAACCTGATCCACAACGCGCTGCACGCCACGCCAGCGGGCGGCTACATCGAAATCCGCGCCACGCAAGAAGGCAGCGACCGGCTGCGGCTGCAAGTGCAAGACAGCGGCAGTGGCATTGCGCTGGCCGATCAGGCGCTCATCTTCATGCCGTTTTTCAGCCGCCGCGCCGACGGGCAACGCGGCACGGGGCTGGGGTTGGCCATCAGCAAATCCATTGTCGATCGCTTCGGCGGCGAAATCTCGGTGCGCAGCACGCCCGGACAGGGCGCCACCTTCACCGTGCTGCTGCCGCTGGCCGCGTCGGCGCCGCCATCGCCACCGTCCGGGGCCGCCGCCAGCGCCGCTGCCTCTTCGCTCCTGCAAGGCACAACCCCATGAAATCCTCACTGCTCATCGTGGAAGACGACAGCGTGCTCAACCGCCTGCTGACCAAGGAGCTTGGCAAGGCGGGCTACGACATCGAAAGCGCGCACTCCTGGGCCGAGGCGCGCGAGCGCATCGACCGCTTTGCCCCCGATCTGGTGCTGCTGGACTTCAATTTGCCCGACGCCAGCGACTTCACGCCGTTGCAGGAAATCGCCCCGAGCCGCCCGGTGGTTATGCTCACCGCCTACGGCTCGGTGCATCAGGCCGTGCAGGCCATGCACCTGGGCGCGGTGGATTACCTGATCAAGCCGGTCAATCTGGACGAGCTGGAGCTGGTCATCGAGCGCGCGCTGGAACGCACACGCATCTCCACGCAAAAAGCCGTGCGCGCCAGCCAGACGCCTGCCGACGACCTGCTGGGCATGGTGGGCCAGAGCGCGGCCATGCAACGCCTGCGCCAAACCATCCGCGAAGTGGCCGCCAGCGACGTTACCGTACTCATCCAGGGCGAAAGCGGCTCCGGCAAAGAGCTGGTGGCGCAAGCGCTGCACGCGGCCAGCCCGCGCAAGGGCGAAGGCTTTGTGCCCGTGGACTGCTGCACGCTGCAAGAAACGCTGTTCGAGTCTGAACTGTTCGGCTACGAGCGCGGCGCATTCACCGGCGCCGACCGGCGCAAGCCCGGCTTGATCGAAGCGGCGGCGCGCGGCACGCTGTTTTTCGACGAAATTGGCGAAGCCGGGCCAGCCATCCAGGCCAAGCTGCTGCGCGTGCTGGAAGCCGGACGCTTCCGGCGCGTGGGCGCCAACGCCGACTTGCGCACCGACGCGCGCATCGTGGCCGCCACCAACCGCAACCTGTCGGAGCGCGTGCGCGACGGCCATTTCCGCGAGGACTTGTATTACCGGCTGTCTGCCTTCGTGATCCATGTGCCGCCGCTGCGCGAGCGCGGCGAGGACATCGCGGCGCTGGCGCAGCACTTTGTAGACCGCCGTCGCCAGACCCAGGGCCTGCCGACGCTGCCACTGGCCAGCGCTGCGCTGGCCAGTCTGGCCGCCTACCATTGGCCGGGCAATGTGCGCGAGCTGCGCAACGTGATCGAGCGTGCCTTGATCCACGTGGGCGCCGCCACAAGCATCGGCCCCGGGCATCTGGGCGAGCTGGGCACGCCAGCCCATGCCGAAGCGATGGCAGCGCCCCCCGCGCAAACCGCGGCGGTGGCCTCCAGCGTGCAAATTCCGGATGACGCGCTGGTGCTCAGCGGTGAGCCGACGCTTGAGCACATCGAGCGCGAATACCTCATCGCGCTGCTGCGCCGCCACGAAGGCAACCGCCGCAAAGTGGCCGACGCGCTGGGCATCTCGGAGCGCACGGCCTACCGCATGATTGACCGCTACGGCCTCAAATGACGTCGCGAGCGCCGCCGGTTCAGCCGCGGCCTCCAAAAATGGCCGTGCCCACGCGCACCATGGTGCTGCCCGCCGCAATGGCCGCCTCCAGATCGGCGCTCATGCCCATGGACAGGGTGTCCAGCGTCAAACCCGCGGCCCGCAGCGCGTCGAACAAGGCTTTGGCGCGCTCGTGCACGCCGCGCATGTCCGCCACATCGGGCGTCATGTCGGGAATGCTCATCAGCCCGCGCAGGCGCAAACCGGGCAGGGCGGCCACCTGCCGCGCCAGATCCAGCGCCCGAGCGGGCGGCACGCCCGACTTGGTGTCGCCGCCATCCATGTTGACCTGGATGCAAACGTTCAACGGCGGCAAATGCGCTGGCCGCTGCGCCGACAGGCGCTCGGCGATTTTGAACCGGTCGACGCTGTGGCACCACTGGAAATGCTCGGCCACGGCGCGCGTCTTGTTGCTTTGCAGCGGCCCAATGCAATGCCACTGCAAGCCGTCCAGATCGGCCAGGGCGGCCATTTTTGCCAATGCCTCCTGCACGTAGTTTTCGCCAAAAGCGCGCTGCCCCTGCGCATGGGCGGCCCGCACGGCTTGCGGGCCAAAGGTTTTGGAGACCGCCAGCAGCCTGACATCTTGCGCGCCGCGCCCGGCAATTTGGCAGGCCGTTGCAATCCGATCACGGATGTGCTTCAGATTATTGGAAATCATCGTCATAATGCCAAGGGTAACCAGTTTTACACCCCTTTCCAATTTCACATAGGCGACGAAGTACCGTGGACATCACGCAATTGCTGGCGTTTTCCGTCAAGAACAAAGCTTCCGACCTGCACCTTTCGGCAGGTCTTCCCCCCATGATTCGCGTGCATGGCGACGTGCGACGCTTAAACAGCGAACCGCTGGAGCACAAGCAGGTGTTCGCCATGCTCTACGACATCATGAACGATGCGCAGCGCAAGGTGTATGAAGAGCATCTGGAGGTCGACTTCTCGTTTGAAATCGAAGGGCTGGCGCGCTTTCGTGTCAACGCCTTCAACCAGATTCGGGGCGCTTCCGGCGTGCTGCGCACCATTCCGAGCAAGATCCTGACGCTTGAGCAGCTTGGCGCGCCGCGCATTTTTGCCCAACTGGCGGTTCAGCCGCGCGGCCTGGTGCTGGTGACGGGGCCTACGGGTTCGGGCAAATCCACCACGCTGGCGGCCATGGTCAACCACCTCAACGAAAACCAGTACGGACACATCCTGACGGTGGAAGACCCGATTGAATTCGTGCACGAATCCAAGAAATGCGTCATCAACCAGCGTGAGGTCGGCCCGCACACCCTGAGCTTTGCCAACGCGCTGCGCTCCGCGCTGCGTGAAGACCCGGACACGATTCTGGTGGGCGAAATGCGCGATCTGGAAACCATCCGCCTGGCCATGACCGCCGTCGAAACCGGGCACCTGGTGTTCGGCACGCTGCACACTTCCAGCGCGGCCAAAACGGTTGACCGCATCATCGACGTGTTCCCCGCTGAAGAAAAGGAGATGGTGCGCGCCATGTTGTCCGAATCGCTGCAAGCGGTGATCTCGCAAACGCTTTGCAAAAACAAGATGGGCGATGGCCGCGTGGCCGCGCACGAGATCATGATCGGCACGCCCGCCATTCGCAACCTGATTCGCGAGTCCAAGGTGGCGCAAATGTATTCGGTCATCCAGACAGGCAGCAACCTTGGCATGCAAACGCTCGATCAAAGCCTTCTCGATCTGGTGCGCCGCAACGCCATCAGCCGCGACGAGGCGCGCAGCAGAGCCAAGGCGCCGGAAAACTTCTGATGCGCATGCCGCGCAGCAACACGCAACAGCATTCATTTTGTTTCAGCCGCAGGAGACGAACTCATGAACCGCGATGACGCCAGTCAATTCATCAACAATTTGCTCAAGCTGTTGCTGCAGCGCGGAGGCAGCGACCTGTTTCTCACCGCCGATTTCCCGCCAGCCATCAAGGTCGATGGCTCGGTCTCCAAGGTCTCCTCGCAAACGCTGAGTCCGGCGCAAACCATGACGCTGGCGCGCGCGATCATGAGCGACAAGCAGGCCGCCGAATTCGAGGCCACCAAGGAGTGCAACTTCGGCATCTCGCCCGCGGGCATCGGGCGCTTTCGCTGCAACGCCTTTGTGCAGCAGGGCCGGGTGGGCATCGTCATGCGCGTTATTCCCCAGAAGCTGCCCACGCTCGACGGGCTGGGCATGCCCAAAATCCTCAAGGATGTGGCCATGTCCAAACGCGGGCTGGCCATCCTCGTGGGCGCCACCGGTTGCGGCAAATCCACCACGCTGGCAGCCATGCTCGACTGGCGCAACATCCACTCGCATGGTCACATCGTCACAATCGAAGACCCGATCGAGTTCGTGCACCCGCACAAGAACTGCATCGTCACGCAGCGCGAAGTGGGGCTGGACACGGTCGACTGGGAAAGCGCGCTGAAAAACTCGCTGCGCCAGGCGCCCGACGTGATCCTCATGGGTGAAATCCGCGACCGCGACACCATGGAAAAAGCCATTTCCTTTTCCGAAACCGGGCATTTGTGCCTGGCGACGCTGCATGCCAACAACGCCAACCAGGCGCTGGACCGCATTGTTGATTTTTTCCCAGAAGACCGGCGCCCGCAATTGCTGACCGATCTCTCCTTCAACCTGCGCGCCCTGATTTCGCAGCGCCTGCTGCCCAAGCAAACCGGCAAGGGCCGAACGGCGGTGGTCGAAGTCATGCTCAACTCGCCCCTGATCTCCGATCTGATCATGCGGTTTGAAATTGCCGAAATCAAGGAAGTCATGAAAAGAAGCCGCGAGCTGGGCATGCAAACCTTCGACCAGGCGCTGTTCGACGCTTTCGAGGCCGACCTGATCAGCTACGAAGAAGCCATGCGCAACGCCGATTCCATGAACGACTTGCGCCTGCAAATCAAGCTGTACAGCAAGCGCGCCAAGAAGCAGGATTTGAGTGCGGGCACCGAGCACCTGCAAATCGTCTGAACTCGGCGGCACTGGCGCAAGCCAAGCGCGCCGATTGCCCGCCTGGCCCGCGCCGCCGACTGGTGGTTATTTGATCGGCGGCAGCGTCTGCACCTGAATGGGCGGCACTTGCTGGATGGTTGGCTGGGTTACGGGCTGGGCCACCACGCCGCTGGTTTGCTCCGCACCGGGGGGCGGCGCTGCTTCGGCGGCAGCGGCGTCCTTGCTGGCGCTTGCTGCCGGAGAAGACGCTGTCGTCGTCGCCCCTTCGTTGGCGTACAGCGCCTCTTCGTCGCTGATGAGGTCGATGACCCTGATCACCCGATGGACGCCGCCCGTGGTGCGCGCCACCTCGGTGGCCAGGCGGGTTTCGCGCTGCGTCAGCCGCCCCATCAGGTAAGTGGTGTTGCGCTCGGTCACGACCTTGATGCTGTTGCCCGGCACGCCATTGGCGTTGAGCAGGCCGCTCTTGACCCTGGCCGTGATGGCCAGATCGGTGGCACGCTGCGTCAGGGTCGATCCGGGGCCGACCGCCAGCTCGTTGATGACGCCGACCACCCCGGTATCCTTGCTGATCGCGGCCTGCACGCGCTGCCTGTCCTGCTCGGTTGGCACCTCGCCGCTGAGCAACACCTTGCGGTAATAACTGGTCACGTTGACGTGGCCTTTGTCGCCCAGCAGCGCGCGGACGGCGCTGCTGCCGCGGTTTTCGATTTCCTGGTCGGCCAGCACGAGGTTGGAGCTGCGCCGATCCATCACCACGGTGCTGGCCGCCGCCGCGCCGCCCACCAGTACGACGGGCACGCACCCGATCGCGCACGCGGCCAGCGCGAGCGCGGCGCAAATTGTGCGCGCCAGGCGCCAATGCAAAGAGGTCATCATGGTCATGCGGCTGTCTCCTCGTCGCCCAAAAGTTCCTGATCCAGACAATTGCACAGCACGTGCAAAATCAACTGGTGGCATTCATGCACCCGCGCTGGCCGCTCATTGGGCACGCAGATGTGCACATCGGTATCGCGCAAAATGCGGCCCAGCTCGCCGCCGCCCGCGCCCGTGACGCCAATGACGATCATCTCGCGCTCCTGCGCCGCTTCAACGGCCCGCGCCAAATTGACCGCGCGGCCATTGGAAGAGAGCACCACCAGCACATCGCCCGGCTGCCCCAGCGCGCGCAATTGCGCGGCAAATGCGTCGGCAAACTCGCCGCGCCGCGCCACGGCGGTCAGCGTCGCCATGTCGGTGCCCAGAGCCAGCGCGGGCAATCCAGGGCGCTCGCGCTCCAGCCCGCCAATCAAAAGCGCGGCCATGTACTGCGCCAACGCGCCCGAAGCGCCATTGCCGCACACCATCACCTTGCAGCCGCTGGTCACGCAAGTCAGTAAGGCCTGCGCGGCCTCGGACACAGGCTTTGCCAGCGCGTCGGCCCACTGGTATTTCAGGTCTGCGCTGTCGACAAACTGCTGCTGAATCTGCTGCTCAAGCATAGGCCCGGATCATACCCGCGGATGGCACGCGCGCGACCTTTTCTGACAATGCATTGGCCCATTTTCAAAACCCGCACGCCGCGTCAAAAGCCCCGCGCACCCATTCGATGCGCTCGCCATCAATTGCCACCACGTCAAAGCGGCATGGCGGCGGCGTCACCTGACCATGCAAATAACTGCGCGCCGCCCGCACCAGATGCCGCTGCTTGGCCGCCACCACCGTGGCCGCCGCGCCGCCAAAACGGGCGTCGCTGCGCGCGCGCACTTCGACGAACACCACAGTGCCATCCGGCGCGCGCACAATCAAATCAATCTCGCCGCCGCCCCGCCCGGGCGTCCGATAATTGCGTTGCAGCAGTTGCATACCCGCCGCTTGCAGGTGAGCAAGCGCCCAATCCTCCGCCCGCGCGCCGCGCTGGCGCGTGGTCAGAAAATCGAACCACTTTTTCTTCAAGAGCGACATGCACCTGGCTCCATGGATCGGGTCGGCAATGAATCAAGCAACCGAGTCAACGCGGCAACCACCCCATCGCGGGGCGGCGCTGGCCGCCGCCCGCGCGGTCGCTGGCTGCCAGGATTATCCCGCCGGGGCGCTGTACGTCGTGGCCACACCCATCGGGAATCTGGCTGACATCACGCTGCGCGCGCTGCATGTGCTGGACATGGCCGACGCGCTGGCCTGCGAGGACACGCGCCACACCAGCCAATTGCTGCGCGCCTATGGCATCGAAAAACCCGCGCATGCCCTCATCGCCGTGCACCAGCACAACGAAGCCGGGGCCGCGCAAACCGTGATCGAGCGCTTGCAAACCGGCCAGCGCGTGGCCTACGTCAGCGACGCCGGCACGCCCGCCGTCAGCGACCCTGGCGCGCGCCTGGTCGCCGCCGTGCAAGCCGCCCATCTGCGCGCGCTGCCTGTGCCGGGCGCCAGCAGTGTCACGGCGCTGCTGAGCGTGGCTGGCGCCGTCGACCCGGTGGGCGGCGGCGGCTTCGTCTTTGCGGGCTTTTTGCCGCAGCAGGCCAGCGCCCGCAACGCGCTTGTGCAAACCTTGCGGCACGAGCCGCGCGCCGCGCTGCTGCTGGAAGCGCCGCACCGCATCGTGGCCTGCGCCAGCGCGCTGGCGCCATTGGGCGCGCGCGCCATCACACTGGGGCGCGAACTGACCAAACAGTTCGAGCAAATCGTGACCCTGCCCTGCGCCGACCTGCCCGCCTGGCTGCAAGCCCAAACCGGGCGCCAGCGTGGCGAATTCGCGCTCCTGCTGCACCCGCAAACCGCCGCCGCGCCACACGCGGCCAGCAACGCGCAAACCGGGCGCGTGCTGCGCCTGCTGCTGGCTGAATTGCCCCTCAAACAGGCGGTCAAACTCACCGCCGAAATCACTGGCGCCGCGCGCAATGCGCTTTATCAGCAGGCATTGCAAATCAAACCACCGCGCGAATAGACACAGGCAGCAAACAGCCCGCATTTTTGGAAGCACCCCGCCAATTCCGCCGCCGAGCATAACCCGCGCGCGGCACTGGCGGAAAAGGCTGCTTATCATGGGCGCGTGAAACCACCGCGCGCCGCAAACAAATTCTGGCAGTTCTGCAAAGACCGGAGATTGGGTTTGCCCTTGTCCTGCCAACCCGCCTCATGTGCGTAACTGAACATCCTGTATTCGGAATCATTGATCTGGCAGCACACCACGTCGGGCAGTTCAGGCAGCGCGCGCGCATTTGCGCAATCCTGGTTGGTGATGCTAAAAACCGGATCGCTCGCGCCCGTTTCCGAATACTGGAGATCCACGCCATCATAGCCGTGGTCGTGATACACAACATCTTTCCCGGAATAGCTGATGGAACGATCCGTGACATGAACCCATTGCGTGCCGCCAGTATCATTCAGCGCGGCAATTTCGTTATCTCCTCTGTGCACCACCAGGGATTCAGGCGCGACGGTGATGAATTTCCCGTTCCAGGCAATCCGGATTTCATTGCCTTTTTCATGATAGAGAATCCGGAAACCATTGATCTCCACGGCGTTGAGCGTGCCGTCGAACAAGCCGGTCTTGTCTTCGGTCGCCAGCATGGCGGCGGCAAATTTGCGCTCCTGCGCGTTCAGCGTCTTCAGGGAAGGCGTCTCGTCAAAAATGTTCGCCTGCTCGATTTTCAGCGCGCTCGGGGGCACGTTCCGGGAGCAGCCGGTCAGCGCAAGGATTGCCGCAAACATGGCGGTCACGACACAGCGTTTCATGGGATGCATCCTGTTTTGGAAAATGCCTGAATCATTCACCTGGACCAAGAAAATGTCAAGCCCGCGCCGCCGCCCCTGCGGCCAGCCCCGGCATGAGCCAAGCCATGCACCCTGCGGCGCAAACCGCGGCAATGACACCGCCCAAAGCGCCAGCAACCCGGCGCGCGGCAGCAAAATACGCTGATTTCTTTTCAAGTGTTGTCAATCATTTTGATGCGGCGTCACCGCAATGGCGGCAGGTGGCACGACCAGAAGGTTTACGGCAATTGGAAGCGCAGCGCCACAGAAGTGAGCGCGCACAAGCACATCAAGCCCTGTTGGCGCGCGCCATGTTGTCTTCGTTGAATTTTGCGACCAATCTGCTGTTTGCAGCCATGATTTCCCCATGATCCGGCATGGCTGAGCTGAATATCAAATCGCAGTTGCTGTCTTTGGGCCGGAACTGATTGATGCCATATGCAATGCTGTTGGCGGGAACATCTTTTGTGACAATGGCTCCGGCGGCCACCACAGAGCTTTCCCCCACGATGACTGGGCCTAGAATTTTTGCGCCATCGCCAATAATCGCGCTCTTGCCAATGATTGGATTGCCAAGGTTTTCCCATTCATTGCTGGTCTTGTTGAACCGCAGATTCGATCCGACCGTCACATTTTGATAAATCACAACATTCTCGCAGATTTTTGCAGCCACAATCGTGCATCCGCGCGCGTGATGTGCAAACAATACGCTTTCATCCATTTCAGCACAATTTATCTCACAGCAATAGAACTTTTCCAGCAAATTGCCCGCCACTTTTCTCAAGGTTTTGTTGCTGGAGTGGCAATTTATTTTGACCAGTGCATCAAACATGGCACAATACCCGGTTTTAAATGATTTGATAAATATTGCGCAACTGGCGCCTGGCGGCCATGGGGCGGCGAACCGCTTGCCCAATCTGGCTGCCCAGTGCGCCACGCCCATGAATGGGATGGCGCGGGATTTTCATGGACAGGATTGTAGCACAGGCTGGAATGTGCCTCGCCCATGCAAGTCGTGTTCTTGTTGCAAACGCATGCGCGCCATGGCACAGAAATTGCGGCGCGGCAGGTTTTTGGCAACCCGTCGCAAGGCGACGGGGCCGCCCGATGCGCTGAAAATCTTGCTTGCCAGCGCCAAGAACAACCTGCCATATTGGACATGCTATGGTGCGTTTGAAATTTTCTGGTGGATCAGGCTGCCTTCTGGTGGCGCTGGACAGATTGGAATACGGGAGGAGAGTTGTCTGTCATGTTGAAGAACGGCTTTTGCCTTGCTTTTGCGCTGGTGCTGGTGCTTTTCGCCGCGTGTGTCCATGCCCGGAAGGCGCGCACGGTTTATCGCGGCACGCTGGCGGGCGTGGGCGAGCTTGTCATGGAATCCAGATGGCTGGAAACGCTGCCGCATTTCGCATGATTTTATCCAACAGTGCAGTGGCCTTTAACAGGCTGCCAAAACCCCAAAAGCACCTGTTTGTCACACTGTTTCCAGATGACATATCCCCCGTCGTCTGCCACCGGCGTTTTAGCGTATCATGGGATTTGCCATTCATCCACCTGAAAAGGAGTTGCCCATGCCGCGCCTGACCGCCAGGGACTTTCATCCCGAAGTGCTTAAACTTTTTGATCTTTTTGTCCATGGCCTGATCCCGCGCCGGGAATTTTTGAAATCTGCCGCCAGGTACGCCGCAGCGGGCATGACGGCGGAAGGCTTGCTGAACGCCTTGACTCCGCGCTTTGCCGAGGCCCAGCAGGTCAAACCCGACGATGCGCGCATCAAAACGCGCATTGCCGATTTTCCATCCCCCAAGGGCTACGGCAAGGTGCGCGGCCTGCTCGCGCAACCGGCCAATGCCAGGGGCAAGCTGCCCCTCGTGCTGGTCGTGCATGAAAATCGCGGCCTGAATCCGCACATCGAGGACATCGCCCGGCGTCTGGCGCTGGAAAACTTCATCGCCTTTGCCCCGGACGCGCTTTTCCCCCTGGGCGGTTATCCCGGCGATGAGGATCAGGCGCGCGCGCTTTTCCCAAAACTGGATCAGGCCAAGACCCGCGAGGATTTTCTGGCGGCAGTCGCCGCGCTCGAACAATTGCCCGAAGGCAATGGCAGGGTTGGCGTTGTCGGCTTTTGCTATGGCGGCGGCATCGCCAACTTTTTGGCCACCCGCTTGCCCAAACTGGGTGCGGCCATACCGTTCTACGGCAGCCAGCCCGCGGCGGAAGAAATTGCAAAAATCAAGGCGCCGCTGCTGATTCATTACGCCGAACAAGACGAACGCATCAACGCCGGTTGGCCCGCCTATGAAGCGGCCCTGAAAAAAGCGGGCATCCAGTACGAAGCCCATATCTACCCTGGCGTGCAGCACGGCTTCAACAACGACACCACGCCCCGCTATGACGAGGCCGCCGCCCGCCTGGCCTGGAAACGCACCGTCGATTTCCTCAACGCGCACCTGCGCGGCTAACGCTGCCTGAAAGCACGCAAAAGCACATGAATCCGCAAGTAAACCCCAAAGCGCAACGGCGCGGCATCCTCGCGCGCGTGCGCGATGTTTTTACGATTCCCGCCCATGCGCCCCCCATGCCCGGCAAAATGAAAGCGGGCTTGCTGGTCTTGTGGCTGCTGACGGGATTCATCGTTCTGGTTCTTGGCCAGAATCTGCTGTATCTGGTTCTGAGCAAAGTCTCCGGCAAGGAGGCATTTCTTCCCGTTTTCGTTCTTTTTTATGGATTTCCGTTGCCGATTTTCATGTCTGCCTGCCTGTTGCTCGTCCGGCGCGGGTATCGGGCGCCCGCAATCTTGTGCCTGCTTGTGCCCGTATTTCTTTTTCTGCCACCCAGCATTATCATATTCACCGGAGGAATCCTGGTGCCTCTGGAGTATTTTGGAATCATTAAAACCAGCATCGACTCATTTGGCCAGTTACAGAATTGGATTGTCCGGCCTCTTCTGGTGGCGGTGCTGATTGCCGCCACGCCACTGGCCTTTGGCGCGCGCGCCGAAGAATGGTATCGGCAATGCA
>JAISNB010000176.1 GCA_031276435.1 Burkholderiaceae bacterium
TTCGGCCCCTTACCGCTTCCTCATGCGCCCCACTCTGTTGCGTTGCGTGGCACTGCAACACAGGGGGACAAGATCGGCGGATCGGCGCGGGGCCAAGACACGCATGACATGCTAGCAGCGTTTTCGCGTTTTGCAACAGGCAGAGCGGCGCGCAAGCGAAAAAAACGCGGAAAATTGTGAAATAGTTCCGCTTTTTGATGGGTGTGTGTTGTTTTTTGCCCACCTCTCTCGCCCCTTCGGGGAAGATACAAGGGTGGCGTGCAGTGCCGGGTGTGAGGTGGGTGGCGTGGCTGGCCTCTCTCCTAGCCCTTGCTGTGTGCCAACCAGTCACGCGGCTTTTTTCTGAATCGGCTCGCCCGCTCGCGCTGCGTCTGCCTGCCAACACTGCGGCTGCCTTGGGAACCACCCGTTCAATGTTCTGGGCGATCGCGCAAATCAAAGCACCCAACGCACCTTGCTGCACCTCAAAAAAAAGCATTTGCGCGACGCCCAACAGGCATTGAACAGCTTCTGCACCGCTTGTTCACAAGCTTGTCCAATGACAAGGCCACCCTGAAGCCGTAGCATTGGCCTTTTCCGTTTTGCGTGTTGCCCATGTCCTCTGTTGTCCCTTCCGGCCATGTTGTCGAGTACCCCGATTTTGGCGCTGACGTGCTCACCGATCACCAGATCGCCAAGATGCGCATCCCCCCCAACTCGCTGGAAGCCGAGTCCAGCGTGCTGGGTGGATTGTTGCTGGACAACAGCGCCTGGGACCGCGTGGGTGACTTGTTGGGCGACAGCGACTTCTACCGCTACGAACACCGACTGGTCTTTGCCACCTGCGCGCGGCTGATCAACGAAAACAAGCCCGCCGACGTCGTCACCGTATACGAGGAATTGCAGCGCCAGGGCAAAGCCGACGACGCGGGTGGGCTGGCCTACCTCAACGCGCTGGCGCAATACGTACCGAGCGCCAGCAACATCCGCCGCTACGCCGAAATCGTGCGCGAGCGCGCCATCCTGCGCAAACTGGTCTCGGCCAGCGACGAAATCGCCACCAGCGCCTTCAACCCTCAGGGCCGCGCGGTAGAAAAAATACTGGACGACGCCGAATCGCGGATCTTCAAAATCGGCGAAGAAGGCTCGCGCATGAAACAGGGCTTTCAATCCATGGACGCGCTGGTCGTCTCGCTGCTTGACCGCGTGCAGGAAATGGCCGAAAACCCCAACGACATCACCGGCGTGCCCACCGGTTTTTACGACCTCGACCGCATGACCGCCGGCCTGCAACCGGGCGACCTGGTGGTGCTGGCCGCGCGCCCGTCCATGGGCAAAACCGCTTTCGCCATCAACATCGCCGAACACGTGGCGCTCAACGAACAATTGCCCGTGGCCGTATTCTCGATGGAAATGGGTGCCTCGCAACTGGCGCTGCGCATCGTAGGCTCCATTGGCCGCATCGACCAAAGCCGCCTGCGCACGGGCAAACTCACCCACGAAGAATGGCCGCGCCTGCTGGAGGCCATCGAGCGGCTGCGCAACGTCTCGCTGCACATCGACGAATCGCCTGCGCTCACGCCCAGCGAGCTGCGCGCCAACGCGCGGCGGCTGGCGCGCCAGTGCGGAAAACTCGGACTCATCGTTGTCGACTACCTGCAACTGATGAGCGGCAGTGCCAGCAGCGCCGACGAAAACCGCGCCACCGAACTGGGCGAAATCTCGCGCGGCCTCAAATCCCTGGCCAAAGAGCTGAACTGCCCCATCCTCGCGCTCTCGCAACTCAACCGTGGCGTGGAAAGCCGCACCGACAAGCGGCCCATGATGAGCGACTTGCGCGAATCCGGCGCCATCGAGCAAGACGCCGACATCATCATGTTCATCTACCGCGACGAGTACTACAGCAAAGACGCCTGCAAGGAACCCGGCGTTGCCGAAATCATCATCGGCAAACAGCGCAACGGTCCCACCGGCACCATCAAGCTGACCTTCCGCAGCAAACTCACGCGCTTTGAAAGCATGGCGCACGGCGGGGCGGATGATTACTGAGCCACGACGGCGGCCCCACCCGCACCCAGGCTGGCGGCGCGCGTCGCTTGGCCACAAATGGCCCGGCCAGTGAATCGCGCCCCTGCTGCGCTCGCGCCCGGATTTCAGGAGGGGGTTGTGGAGACTTCAATCGTTTTTTACCGGAACATGAACTTCGGCCATCCGGGTTCGCCGACCCGGGACTCGCTGCTGTCCATCCTGAAGGACGCGGGGGCAGAGCAAGTCGAGAGCGTCCAGACCAACGGCACGGTTTTGCTGAAGGCAATGTCGCCTGAGCGGGTCATCGGCTTGGCCGCGCCCGTTCTTTTGTCGAAATTTGGCTACCCGGATGTGGCCGTCATCAGGAGCCTTTCTGCTGTTCAGTCTTTTCTTGACCGTTGTCAGATTGAGGGCATCACCGACCCAACGGTTTACCGACTGGTGCTGACGTTTTTTGGCGGGGCGGTCATGGATGTCACACTGCCCTGGACGAACCAGAAAGGCGATGTCGACGTGTTGGCGGTCGAAGGCGGAATGGCGTTTTGCATCATCCGCAAACCACGCGCGAGTGCCGGGAACGCCACTGTGGAAATGGAAAGATTGAGCCGATCACCGGCAACGACCCGGAGCATTTCCACACTGCGCCGATGCATTGGCTTGGCTTCCAGCTTTTGAGCGTCGGCGTTGCAATCAGCTCGCTTCACGCGCCGCCCGGGAAAGAAAGCGCGCCATCAATACGCCACCGGCGTGGCGTCCAGCGAGCGCCACAGGTACCAGGTTGCCACGCTGCGCCAGGGCCGCCAGGCCTGCGAGACTTCGCGCGCGTCGCTGCGGCTGACCGGCTCGCCT
>JAISNB010000093.1 GCA_031276435.1 Burkholderiaceae bacterium
AGAGGGGTGTTCTCCCCAAGGGGACGAGGGTAAAAACACAAATACGCCGCACCAGAAAATCCCTCTCCCCCGAAGAGGGTAAAAAGTATAAATGGCGCAGCGCTTTGCGTGGAAGAGCCTTTCCCAAAAGGGGTACGTGCAATATTTTCCAGAGGCTTTGGGTATTATTACCAGCGTTTTTTCCTGCTGGCCGCCTCGGCTGTGGGTGGCGCGGCGCGCTGCAAGGTGATGGCAATGAGCAGTCCGCCCGCGGGCGCGTTGCTGATTTGAAGGGTGCCGCGCATGTGGCGCACCATGCGGGTGACGATGCTCAGGCCCAGGCCGGTTCCGGTGGCGGCGGTGCGGGCGGCGTCGCCCCGGTAGAACGGGCGGGCGAGCAGGGGCAGGTTGGCTTCGGGCACGCCTGTGCCTTCGTCGCGCAGGCGCAGGGTGACCCAGTCGCTTGTGGCGGTGGCGACGATGCGCACGCGCGCGGTGTCGGCTCCGGGGGTTTTTCCGTAGCGGCGGGCGTTTTCCAGCAGGTTGGAGAGCACGCGCGAGAGTTCCACTTTGTCGGCCATGACGTACAGGTTGCCGGGTATGGTGATTTGCAGGTCCATGTCGCCCTGGTCGGCAAAGGGCAGTGCGCTGGCGCGCACCAGCGGGGCCAGTTCCATGGCCTGGAGCACGGCTTGGCCAGGGCGCGCGTAGTCCAGGAATTTGTTGATGATGCCGTCCACTTGCGTGATGTCGGCGGCCATGAGGTTGCGCGCTTCGGCGTCGGGCACGCTCAGTTCGGTTTCAAGGCGCAGGCGCGCCAGCGGCGTGCGCAAATCGTGCGATATGCCAGCCAGCATTTCGGCGCGTTCCTGTTCTATTTTGGAGAGCTGCTCGGCCATGCGGTTGAAGCCGTTGTTGACTTCGCGGATTTCGGTGGAGAGGACGTTTTCGTCCAGGCGGCTTTGCTCGAAGTTGCCTTCGCGTACGCGCGCGGCGGCCAGCGACAGTTGCTTGAGCGGCTGGTTGATCAGGCGCGCCAGCAGGGCGGCGCCGACCAGCGAGGCCACGCCCAGTGTTACCAGCCACAGCAGCCACGCGCCGCCGCCCAGAAAGGCGCTGATGCGCGAGTTTTCCATGCGCAGCCAGAAGTAGTCCTGCTCGATGGAAAAGCCAACCCACAGGCCTGGCTCGTCGTCCACCTGCCGCGCCACCACGGTGCCGGGGCCAAGCCGTTTTTCCAGTTCGCTGCTCAGGCGCCGCTCGAACAAGGTGTTGGCGTAGGGGATGTAGCGGTTGTCCGGCTCGCGCGGGATGATGCGCACTTTTTCGTTTTCGGCCAGGGTTTTGATGAGCGATACGCGGGCGATGGCGTCCGAGTGGATCAGCCCTGTGCGCGTGAGGTTGACCAGCGAGGCGATTTGCTGCGCGTATTCGGTCACGCGCGGCTCGTAGGCGAGCATGCGAAACAGTTGCAGCCAGGCCAGTGAAACGCATACCAGCAGGCTGACCAGCAGCACAAAGGTGCGCCAGAACAGGCTCATGCTCAAGCGCCGCTGCCACCGTCGCCGCCGATGGCGCGATGCGGGCAGCTCCAGCGGCGCGCGCATGGAGTCGGGTACGGCAGCGGCGTCGGCCAGGCGCGCGGCGTCGTCGGCAAAGGGGTCGGCGGCGGGCATGTTCATGGTGCGGCGTTTTTACCGCAAGGGGCGGCGCGCTGGCGCTGGCGTGGCCCGCATCAGCTTGCGCCGTCGGGCACGAACACGTAGCCCACGCCCCAAACGGTCTGGATGTAGCGCGGGCTGGCGGCGTCTGGCTCGATCAGTTTGCGCAGGCGCGAGACTTGCACGTCAAGGCTGCGGTCAAACGGCTCAAGCGTGCGGCCACGCGCCAGTTGGGCGAGTTTTTCGCGCGACAGCGGCAGGCGCGGATTGCGCACCAGCGCCTTGAGCATGGCGAATTCGCCGGTGGTCAGTGGCACTTCGGCGCCGTCCTTGCGCAGGATGCGCGCCGAGAGGTTGAACACGAAAGGCCCGAAGTGCACTTGCTCGGCCTCGGACGATGGCGCGCCCGGCGCTTCGGCGGGCGGGCGCCGCCGCAGCACGGCGTGCACGCGCGCCAGCAGCTCGCGCGGGTTGAACGGTTTGCCAAGGTAGTCGTCGGCGCCCACTTCAAGGCCGACGATGCGGTCGACGTCCTCGCCCTTGGCCGTCAGCATGATGATGGGGGTGCTGTCGCCGCTGGCGCGCAGCCGCCGGCAGATGGACAGGCCGTCCTCGCCGGGCAGCATCAGATCGAGCACGAGCAGGTCTATGGTCTCGCGCAGCATGATGCGCGTCAGCGCCCGGGCGTCTTCGGCCACGTTGACCTCAAAGCCTTCCTGCGCCAGATAGCGGCGCAGCAGATCGCGGATGCGGGCATCGTCATCCACAACGACAATCCTGCTCGGTTTGTGGCTGTTCGCGTGCATGGCCTTCCTTGTTGGTTGCTGTGTCAAAGTGTTTGTTACAAAAACACGGCGGGAGTTCTGATGAAATGCGGGCGTTTTGTGCCGTGTTCAGCACAGAAAACGGCGGTTTCAGCGTGTTTTATTGTGACATGGCGCGGCTTGGGCGGCGGCAGTGGTGCATGCGGGATGCTCGGCGCCGCGCTGCTTGGCCGTGCCGCGCCAGAAACGCTTCCGGGCTGATGGCCGGAACGGGTGAGGCGGAAAAATCCTTGCCGTTGCGGGTCACGATGCAGTTTGCCTGACAGGCCAGGCCAGCCAGGCTTCATGCTTGCCGCCGCACTGGCAGGGCGTCAATGTCGGCAAACAGGCTGTCCAGAAAATAGTCGCCGATTCCTGCTTGCTGGCGCTCGTAGAAATGCCGTCCGCGGAACGGCAAGGCTCAGGATGCGGATTTGCCTTATCCGCCACGCAGTTGCCGCTTGGCCTGGGGCCAGTCCACGAACACCGCTTGCCCAGCGGCATGGGCTTGCGCCGCGGTATCCAGCGCAGCGCCATGCCAGTCGGGCGGGGCGAGTTCTTTCGCGTTGGCGGAAAGATCGTCCCAGAGCATTTCCATCAGTTTCAGCTTGTCCGCGCGGGACAGGGTTTTGTCAAGCGTAAGCATGGGTTCGTCGGCCTTTGCGGGCGCATGGGGTAGTTTCATGGCTTGCGCGCAACCTTGCCACCACCGGCCCGGGTGGTAAACCATGCAGAAACCCGCTTTGTGCGTTTTTGCTGGAAGATTTTTGCGCGCGCGTCTTGCGTGTCCCGCAGCAAGGCGCATGCGGGCCACCTACCAGCTTTGCCCAAGGCCCATGCAATTGAGGATTTCGCGGCGCAGGTTGGCAAGCGCGGCGTCGCCGCGATGGCGCGGATGGGGGCGGTCGACCTTGAATTCGGCAATGATGCGCGCCGGGCGCGGGCTGAAGATGACCACCCGCTGGGCGAGGAACAGGGCTTCTTCCACATCGTGCGTGACGAGCAGTGCCGAGAACCCGTTCTTGCGCCAGAGCGCAACCAGTTCGCCCTGCATTTCCAGCCGGGTGAGCGAATCGAGTTTGCCCAAAGGCTCGTCCAGAATCAGCAGCTTCGGGTTGTTGACCAGGGCGCGCGCCAGCGCCGCGCGCTGCGCCATGCCGCCAGAGAGTTGATGCGGCCAGGCGCTCGCAAAGTCCTGCAAGCCGACTTTTTTCAGGGCGGCTTCTATGCGCGCGCGCTCTTGTTTGAGAATGCCCTGCGCTTGCAGCCCCAGCGCCACGTTGTCGCGCACGGTGCGCCAGGGAAACAGCGTGGGGTCCTGGAACACCACGATGCGCGAGGGGTCGGGTTTGGTGATGGCCTGGCCGTCTTGCGCCAGTGTGCCCTCTGTCGCTGGCTCCAGCCCCGCCACCAGCCGCAGCAGGGTCGATTTGCCGCAGCCGCTGGGGCCGAGCAGGGCAACAAATTCGCCCGGTGCGATGTCCAGACTCACGTCATCGAGCACCTGCAACGCGCCGGAAGGCGTGTCAAACCAGTGGCTGAGTCGCTCGACGCGGATGTGCGATGCCGCCGCGCTTTCGGGTTCCAGAACTTCGGCCTCTACCATTTGACCGTTCCCTTTTGCCAGATGAGCACGCGGTCGCGCACGATGAACAACAGCGAGATGAGGCTGGAGAAGATGATGGTCATCACCAGCAGTCCGGCGTACATGTTGACGTAGGCGGCGTAGCCTTGCGCCCAGGTGAGGTACCAGCCCAGTCCGGATTTGACGCCCATCATCTCGGCGACGACCAGCACCGCGAAAGACGCGCCCAAGCCCATGAACAGCCCGACAAAAACCTGTGGCAAGGCGGCGGGAATGGCGACGCGGAAGATCAGGAACCATTCCGAAGCGCCCATGGTGCGCGCCACGTCGTAATAGGCCTTGTTGACACCGGCCACGCCCGACCACGAAAGAATGGCGACCGGAAAGCCCGTTGCCAGCGCAATCAGGAAGACCGAGGCGGCATGGCTGGACGGAAAGAAAAAGAAAGCGATGGGCAACAGCGCCGTCGATGGCAAAGGCCCCAGAAAGCGCAACACCGGATGCACCCAGTAATTGATGGCGCGCGACCAGCCGATGGCCACGCCAATGACAAAGCCGACGATGGTGCCCCAGAGCACACCTTCGAGCAGCAGCTTGACCGAGTTGTAGGCGCTGTCGGCCAGGCGCGCGTAATCGTCCCGGTAGGCTTCGATCAGGCTCGATGGTGGCGCGAAAAAGGGCGGGGCGAGCACGCCGGTTTTGGCGGTGAGGATTTCCCACAGGCTCAGCAGCAGGGCCAGCACGGTCAGCCAGGGCGCAATCTGGCGAAAGTGCGCGGCTACGCGCCCGATGGCGCGCGGCAGCGCGTTGGCGGAGAAACTGGCCGCCAGCGTGAGCAGCGCCCAAAGGGCGCAAAAGGCGAGTGCCGCCACGCCAAACTCCCGCGTGCAAGGCCATTGCTCGGCAAAGCCCGCAGGTTTGTCTGGCCACGCGAGCGTGACTGCGCCCAGCAGGCCCCAGGCGGCAACGGGCAACAAGCCCGAGGCGTAAAAAGCCACCCCGCGCAAACGCCAGAGGGCCAAATCGCCGCTGCGCGCGGGGCTTGGCGCGGCTGCTGCTGCTGCGGTGTTGGAAGGGTGTGTCATGTGTGAAACCCAAGGCTCCGGTTGAGGGTTTTGCTGGCAATGAATGCCGTCGGTTGAGAGGGCTGGGCAGGGTGGGGCGCGTGCCCCGCCGCTGCCGCGCGCTTACAGCACCTTGGTGAAAACGTGGTCGGCGAATTTTTTGGGATCGGTGCCGGATTTGAGGACGCCCAGTTCCTTGAAGTCCTGGGCGTAGTAGGCGATCTCGTCGCGCAGGTCTGTGCCGACCGGGTGATGGTGCAAGGTGAGCGTCTTGTAGAGGCTCTTCAGGTCTTCGAGCGGCAGGTTCGTGGTGTATTTGAGGAAAATTTTCGCGCTCTCGTCGATGTTGCCGCTGGCCCACTCGTAGGCTTCGACCAGCGAACGGGCCAGCGCGCTGGCCTCTGCGCGATGCTCACGCACCAGTTTGCCGCCCACGCCGACCACGCAGCAAACCTTGTCGTGATACTGGCCGCTGGCGTTGGAGGCCAGTTCCACAAAGCCGCCCTGGGTGTCGCGCTCGATCGTGAAGGCGATGGGATCGGTTTCTGCCACGGCGTGGATTTCTCCCTTTTGGGCCGCCAGCCCCAGCAGGTCGCGCGGATAGACTCTCCAGGTGATTTCCCGCTCCGGGTCGATGCCGTTCTTCTTCAAATAAACGCTGAAGAAATGCCGCGCGGGCGCGTCCATGCCCTGTACGCCAATGGTCTTTCCCTTCAGGTCGGCGAGCTTGGCAATTTGGGCGGGCTTGTAGCCGATGAGCCGCATGCAACCGCCGTGCAGACCGGCGATGATCTTCACGTCGAAGCCCGATTCCAGCGGCTTGAGCCAGCGGTGGATCATGCCGACTGCCGCGTCCGCCTTGCCGGTGGCGATCGATTCCAGAAGCTGGTCGGTGGAGCCAGCGTAGTTGATGAGCGAGACGTCCAGGCCATGCTTGGCGAAGATGCCGGTCTCTTTGGCGACGGCCACGGGCGTGAGGCAAAAGGAAGTCTGGTTCCAGGCAAACTGCAAGGGCACGAGCGCCTTGGCGGGCGCAGCCGCCTGCTGCGCCCGGGCGCTGCCGCCCAGCGCGAACAAGGGTGTGGCCGCCAGCGCTGACGAACCCGCCGCGCGCAACAGGGCGCGCCTTGAGGGATCGGCGCAACAAGGCGCGGCTGGCAAAACGGCCACGGGCGCGGCCAGCTTGCTGCTGAAATCAGACATGGTTTTCTCCTCAGGAAAAACAGGGGTGGGGTAGGGCGAGCGCGCCGCGCCCACAAAGGGCCACGCGGCACTGGTTGGGCAGTGTAGAAAGCCGCGCGCAATTTGCAAAAGAAAAAGAATCCATATCCATATAGCTGCCGCTGCTGTTGCCGCCAAGCGGGCGCTCGCGTGCGGGTAGGGGCGCCCTTGAGGCCGTGTCAGAATGCCTCTTTTATCGAAAGAAAGGGGTACCTTTATGCGTTTTGCTCCCGCTTTTCCCTGGAATGTGATCGGGGCCGCTTTGCTTTTGGGATCGGTCGCCGTGGCTGCCAAGGCGCAGACTGGCGGCGCTGCTGGCGCTTTGCCCGAGGCGCCCAGAAACGTGCTCAAGCTCTCGGCCAGTGGCCGGGTCGAGGCGCAGCAGGACTTGTTGCGCGTTACCCTGTCCACGGTGCGCGATGGCACGGACGTGGCCGTCGTGCAGAAAGAGCTGAGCACCGCGCTCGACGCGGCCTTGGCGATCATCAAGCCATCGGCCCAGAAGGGGCAACTCGATGTGCGCACGGGCAACTTCAGCGTCAACCCGAGCTACAACAAGAACGGCAAAATCACTGGCTGGCAAGGCAGCACCGAACTGGTGCTGGAAGGGCGCGACTTTGCGCGCATCACCACAGCGGCGGCGCGGGCGCAATCGCTGTCGATTGCCAACATCACCTTTGACCTGAGTCCCGAAAGGCGCGCGCAAGTCGAATCGCAAGCGCGCGCGCAAGCCATAGACCGCTTCAAGGACAAGGCCGCCGAAATCGCCAAAGCCTTTGGCTTTGCCAATTACAGCCTGCGCGAAGTCACCATCAGCAGCGACGAAAACGCCACTGTCCCGCGCATGTTCGCCAACAAGGCCGCCATGAGCATGAAATCAGTCCTTGGCGAACCACCATCCGTACAGGTCGAGCCAGGCAACGCCACCGTCACGGTGACGGCAACAGGGTCGGTGCAGGCGCGCTAAAAGAGAACCTGCCCGGGGCAAATTTGCGGCGGCGGCGGTGGTAGGAAAGCGCAACCACCATGGCGCTTTGATGGCGCGCCCATCCCGCCGCCGCAGGCGTGGGGCGAAGCGCCGCCGCGCCCTGCCATCCGCCACCACGCGCCAGCGCCATCCATCACGGCAAGAAAGCCTGCATGAAAAAACCGCCTCTGCCCATTCTTGACATTCGTCCACTGTCGGGCATTGGCCCCTTGCGTTTGGGAGAAAGCCGCGCTTCGGCGAGACTTGCCCTTGCCGCCCTTGGCTGTCCCCTGGAGTCGTCGCGCGAAACGGTCGATTATTTTTGCAACGCCTTTATCCAGACCGAATGCGGCCCGGATGAGCGGCTCTGGTTCATCGGCATCAACGCCCACATCGTCCGGCGTTTCAGCGTCCACTTCCAGGGGCAGGACGTGTTTGCCCTGTCCGCGCCCGAACTTTTTGCCCTGATGGCGTCGGCGGACCACTCTGGCCCGCACGAATTCAATGTCTACGAATACTGCTTTCCCAGGCAAATCCTCACCTTGTGGGACGCTGACACGCAGTACGACCTGCGCGGCGGCGAGCGGCGAGTCGTCTGGGCGCAAGTGGGCGTCGGCAACGCGGCCTATGCCGCCGCGGTTGCGGCCATCAAAAAGGAGCGGGGCAGCCAATGAATCGTCAGGAATTTCCCTGGTGCATGTAAAAATGCTCATGAATTTCGACAACCGCTGTATCTTCCAGAAGATCAAACTCCACGTAACCGCAGTGCTCGGAAAAGACGGCGGCTACGGATTGCTCTGGGCGGATCAGTGCGAATGCGAGCGAAAAGCGTGTTACCTTGCCGCATGGCTCACGTATTTCTACAAAGCAGAATGGAGAAAAATCCGTTGCACCAATCCCGCGGCTCGTGATCTCATGAACAGGCCGCCCAAGCTTGGCGGAAAGCTCGGGCGCCCAGTCATTGATTATGTCCTGCCATGTGCGGAGTGGTCTCATGGTGTGCATCCTCAAAGGTTGGAATAACTGGGAAATGGATTGTGCTTTGCAAGAATTGCCTGGCAATATTTGTTCTACAAATTCTCTGGGTCATGCATTGTCCGCATGAGAATATTTTCTTTCTTTGGTAAGGTCTTGATGTGTAAACCGTTTTTTTTGGCGAGCGGATGCCAGAAAAAATGCGTGGCAAGAAAGCAGAACAGGAACTTGGGAAAAGCGGGCGTCAGGTAGCGGATGCCAAACGGCGCGCCTTCTTCCATGGTGCGCGCAAGCGCAATCAGCGCGCGTTCAGTGCGCCCGAATGGCCAGACGCGCCACGGGACTTTTTTCTTTTGCAGGATGCCGATGGTCTCGTCCGCGCCTTGTCCGATCCCGCCGCCAAATTTCACTCCCGCGCGCTCGCACCAGTTTTGTACAATTTCAAACGCAATGCAGGTTTGCCGCCCCTCGTAAAATCCATTATTGATGATTGCGTAAACCGTCCTGTCGTGGCGGGATTCGGTTTTCAGGCAGTCCTCCAGCGCGATGAGCAGTGCTGTTAGACTGGATGGAAGCGCGTCAACATAAAGCGGAAATCCCAGAACAATGGCGTCGTCCGCGGCAATTTCCCGTAAAATCTCCGCAGGAAATCCCTTGCCGCGCCCAAGATTGTGGCGATGGAGTGCATGGCCTGCCGCAATATGCCGTGCCAGCGCGTCCAGCAAAAATCCGGTATTGGAATCTCCCATTTTGGGACTGGCATTGATGAGGGAAATTTTCATTGCCAACAAACCCCGGGTCAAGCACTTGCCCGCAAGCAATTGCCTTCTGGCGCAATGCGGCCAATGTCATCAGCCGCATCGTAAAAATGGACGTTCACCTTGCGCATCAACAGGTTGAGGCTGTTTCTTTGCGCGAGCTTTTGGGCGGTTTCTTTTTCGCGCGCGGTAATTTTCCCGTAGAGATGCACATCGCAATCAAAGCGCCCCGCGTAGCGGCCCGGATGCCGCGTCTCGCCATTCCTGACGGAAAAATAAGGCAGTAAATAGGGAATGCTGCGATTGAGGACATTGCTCACAAACGGGCTGTAGCCGCCATAAAGGCACTGGCTGACGAGAGCCAGATGATCGCAATGCGCAAGCAAAAGCCCCATGTTGGCATAGTCGTCATGGATGACACATTGCGCTGGTGTTTTTATCCAGCAACCAAAGCATCCTTTGCATGGGCGTATTTTATGATTATTGGCAATGACAACCGTATCGGCGCGCAGTCCCCATCGCTGGGGACATTCGCCCAAGTCATGAATGAGCAGATTCACCCGGATTGCCTTGCTGGTTGGCCGCTACCTGCACGCTGCCGCCGCCCAATTGCTCACTGGTGCGTCCAAAGCGGCGCTCGCGCCTTTGGTAGGATGCAATGGCTTCCTTGAGCGTGTCGGCATCAAAGGCGGGCCAGAGCGTTTCCGTAAAATAAAATTCAGAATAGGCAAGCTGCCAGAGCAGAAAGTTGCTGATCCGTTCTTCGCCGCCCGTGCGGATGAACAAATCCGGCTCGGGCGCGTAGGCCATGGAAAGATGGGGTTCAAGATCGGCCTCTGTCCATTTTCCCGCCAGTTGCGGCTTTTCCGCCGCCAGACGGTTCATGGCGTTCAGAATATCCCAGCGTCCGCCGTAGTTGGCAGCGATGGTGAGCGTGAGGCGCGTGTTTGCCGCCGTGGCCGCTTGCGCTGCCTGAATAAGCGCCTGCAAGCGCGCGTCAAACCGGCCCAGGTCACCAATGATTTTGAGGCGCACGCCGTTGCGTTCCAGTTTTTTCACCTCGTTTTCCAGCGCGCTGACAAAAAGTTGCATGAGGCGGCTGACTTCGTCGGCGGGACGCCGCCAGTTTTCTGAACTGAAGGCAAAAAGGGTCAGGTATTCGATGCCCTGCTCGATGGCGGCGCGCACCACTTCGCGCACGGTTTCCACGCCCTTGACGTGCCCGGCAACGCGCGGCAAGAGGCGCTTTTTGGCCCAGCGGCCATTGCCGTCCATGATGATGGCCACATGCCGGGGAACGGGCCGCACTTCGGGCAGTTCGCGCGTGGCGCTTTTGAAGAAAGCCATGTGTTTTTTCCTTGTGCGCTGGCTCACCAGCC
>JAISNB010000002.1 GCA_031276435.1 Burkholderiaceae bacterium
ATCCGCATGACCAGCATCCGATTTTGACGCATTAAAAAAACACATTTCACAGGGAGTTTTCTTTTGACCACGACGGGCGGCTTTTTCAAAAAACACTTTCCAGGCCAGCGCGGCGCCAGCGTTTTGCCGCGGCGGCGCTGGTTGATCGCGCTGGCGCTGACGCCACTCGTGCCCGCCGCCAGTGTCTGGGCGCAACCTGCTGCCACCACCCTCCGCGAGGCGATCAAAGCCAGCGCCAGCGCGGCGGGCAGCAGCGAAGCGCCAGTGGCCAACGGCAGCGCCAGCGCCGCGCCACCACCGCTGGCGCTGGCCAACACCTACCGCAAAGGCGTGGACTTGAGCCTTTACTGGGTCAGTGAAAAATACGACGGCGTGCGCGTCTACTGGGACGGGCGCCAGTTGCTCACCCGCGGCGGCCAGCGCATTGCCGCGCCCGAATGGTTTACCCAGGGCTGGCCGCGCGTGCCGCTCGATGGCGAGTTGTGGGCTGGTTACGGCGCTTTCGATCTGGCGCAAGCAGCTGCCGCGCGCAAAAAGCCGGTGGACGACGAATGGCGCAAACTGCGCTTCATGCTGCTGGACATGCCCGCCTACGGCGGCGTGTTTGACGAGCGGCTGCAAGCGCTGCAAGCCGTGGCCCGCAAGGCGGGCAGTCCTCACTTGCAGGCAGCCGAGCAGCACAAGGTTGGCAACGACGCCCAATTGCAGGCGCTGCTCGGGCGCGTGGAAAAAGCGGGTGGCGAAGGTCTGGTGCTGCATCTGGCAAGCGCGCCTTACCGGCCGGGTCGCAGCGACGACTTTCTCAAGCTCAAATCCTTCGAGGACGCCGAGGCGCGCGTTGTCAAGCACGTCTATGGCAAGGGCAAGAACCGCAAGCGCCTGGCCTCTTTGCAGGTTGAAACGCCCGATGGCAAACGCTTTCACCTGGGCACCGGCCTGACCGAAGCGCAGCGCAAGGTGCCGCCGCCCGTGGGCAGTTGGGTGACTTACCGCTACCGCGGCACGCACCCAAAAAGCGGACTGCCCCGCTTTGCCAGCTTTTTGCGCGTGCGCCCCGAAGGCTTGCCGCCCGGGGCCGACGAGGCCAAGCCCTGAATTTGCGCCAACCACCTGTTGTCCGTGCGCTCGCCCGGCGGTGGCGGCGGGCAGCATGGCAAACGCGCGCCAGGTTGCGCTGTGCGCCTTTGCCCCGGCCAGCAAAAAACCGCTGGATCGCAGCGGTTTTTTGATTGGGTGGGGGTTGGTTTTTTTCTTGCTGGCTGGCCTTGTCAATCAGTTCTTGCTGTCTGCCTTGCGCAAAATCGTGTAGATCTGATCCTTGAGTTGCAGCTTTTCTTTCTTGAGTTGCTCGATTGCCGTGACAGAGCCGGGTTCGGTGCCCTCTTCCATGCGCTTGATCTGGTGATCCAGATCGTTGTGACGCTCAAACAGCTTGGTAAAGTGCGCGTCCTCGCTCTTGAGGGAACTGATCAGCTCGCGGTATTCAGGAAACATTGTTTCTCCTTTCTTGGTCCCCGCCTATCGTAACAGGCTCATTTGGCGCAGGCGCTGGCGGCCACGCAATCGGCAAAGTAGCGCACCTGGCCGCGATCGTCGCCCAGTTCCACCAAGCCGTGGATGTCGGTCTCGAAACCGGGGCATTCGAGCGCGAATTCGCGCGCGAACTTGAGGTAATCGACGATCTTGCGGTTGAACACTTCACCGGGGATGAGCAGTGGAATGCCCGGCGGGTACGGCGTGAGCAGGCCCACGGTGACGCGCCCTTCCAGGTGGTCGATTTCGACGCGCTCGGTGCGCCGCTGGGCAATGCAGGCGTAGGCGTCTGACGGTTTCATGGCGGGCTTGATGGCGCTCAGGTACATGTCGGTGGTCAGCCGCGCGATGTCGTGCCGGGCGTAAAGCTGGTGCACGTGCTGGCACAAATCGCGCAGTCCCATGCGCTCGTAGCGGCGGCGCTGCTGGCAGAACTCGGGCAGGATGCGCCACATGGGCTGGTTTTTCTGGTAGTCGTCCTTGAACTGCTGGAGCGCGGTCACCAGTGTGTTCCAGCGCCCCTTGGTGATGCCGATGGTGAACATGATGAAAAAGCTGTAGAGGCCGGTTTTTTCGACCACCACGCCATGCTCGGCCAGGTACTTGGTGACGATGCTGGCCGGAATGCCCGTTTTGTCGAAGCGCCCGTCCATGCGCAGCCCGGGCGTGACGACGGTGGACTTGATCGGATCGAGCATGTTGAAGCCGTCGGCCAGCTCGCCAAAGCCATGCCAGGTGCTGGCCCTGCGGCCATTGCCCGAGCCGCGGATGACCCAACTGCTGGCGCGGCCAATGCCTTCTTCGGGGATTTTCTCCGGCCCCCAGACCTTGAACCACCAGTCGTCGCCGTATTCCGCGTCCACCTTGCGCATGGCGCGGCGAAAGTCCAGCGCCTCGGAAATGCTTTCTTCCACCAGCGCGGTGCCCGCGGGCGGCTCCATCATGGCAGCGGCCACGTCGCAACTGGCGATGATGCTGTATTGCGGACTGGTGGAGGTGTGCATCAGGAAGGCTTCGTTGAACAGGTGGGTGTCCAGCTTGCGCTCCTGGCTGTCTTGCACCAGCACGTGGCTGGCCTGGCTGATGCCGGCCAGCAGCTTGTGTACCGACTGGGTGGAGTAAACCATGGTTTTCCCGGGCCGCTGACGCTTGCGGCCCATGGCGTGGTAGGTGCCGTAAAACGGGTGGAACGCGGCGTGCGGCAACCAGGCCTCGTCAAAGTGCAGGTTTTCCACGTAGCCGTCCAGCATGGTTTTGATGGCCTCGGTGTCGTAGAGCACGCCATCGTAGGTCGATTGCGTGAGTGTGAGGATGCGCGGCTTGACGTTCCTGACGTCCACGTTCTTGAGCAGCGGGTTGGCGCGCATCTTGGCCTGGATGGCGGCGGGTTCGAACTCGCCCCTGGCAATCGGGCCGATGATGCCGTAGTGGTTGCGCGTGGGCTTGAGAAACACGGGCACCGCGCCCGTCATGATGATGCTGTGCAAGATGGATTTGTGGCAGTTGCGATCGACCACCACCACATCGCCCGGCGCCACCGTGTGGTGCCACACCATCTTGTTGCTGGTGCTGGTGCCGTTGGTGACGAAAAAACAATGGTCGGCATTGAAGATGCGCGCGGCGTTGCGCTCGCTCGCGCCAATGGCGCCGTCGTGATCGAGCAACTGGCCCAGCTCTTCGACGGCGTTGCATACGTCGGCGCGCAGCATGTTCTCGCCATAGAACTGGTGGTACATCTGCCCGATGGGGCTTTTCAGGAAAGCCACGCCGCCCGAATGCCCCGGGCAGTGCCATGAGTAGCTGCCGTCCTCGGCGTAATCGAGCAGCGCCTTGAAAAACGGCGGCTGGATGCCTTCCAGATACGCCTTGGCCTCGCGGATGATGTGGCGGGCCACGAATTCCGGCGTGTCCTCGAACATGTGGATGAAGCCGTGCAGCTCGCGCAGCACATCGTTGGGCAGATGCTGGCTGGTCTTGGTTTCGCCGTGGATGTAGATGGGCACGTCCGGGTTCTTGCGCCGCACCTCGCTGATGAAGTTGCGCAGCCCGAGCACGGCGGGATCCACCTCGGGGCCAGCGCCAAACTCCTCGTCATCGATCGACAAAATGAACGCGCTGGCGCGGCTTTGCTGCTGCGCGAACTGGCTCAAATCGCCATAACTGGTGGCGCCCACCACCTCGAAGCCCTCGGCCTCGATGGCTTGCGCCAGGCCACGAATGCCCAAACCCGACGTGTTGTCGGAGCGGTAATCCTCGTCGATGATGACGATGGGAAAGCGAAACTTCATGGCAAAAAACTCCAAAAACCAGCCTGCCCGTGCGCTCTGGACGGGCGCTGATGCAAGCAAACGGGGCCAAGTGTAAGGAATTGGCGCGACAAATGGGGCACAATGGCCGACCGGCAACCAGAAAACGGAATGAGGAGCTTCACATGAGCACGATGACAAATTGGTGGATCATCGCCGGAGTGGCCGTGGTCGTCGAATTGTTCACCGGCACGTTCTACCTGCTGATGGTGGCCCTGGGGCTGGTCGCGGGCGGCGTTGCCGCCTGGCTGGGCCTGCCACTGACCGGGCAATTGATCGCCAGCGCGCTCGTTGGCGGCGGCGCTGTGCTGGCCATGTACCTCAAGCGGCGCCAGCAACCGGGCGACCCGCCCGCCAGCGCCAACCGCAGCATCAATCTGGACATCGACGCCGTGGTGCAAATCGACCAATGGCAACCCGATGGCACCAGCCAAATCCGCTACCGCGGCGCGCAATGGACCGCCGTGCTGCGTCCCGGCATGCCAGCGCGCGCTGGCGCCCACCGCGTCGCCGAACTGGCTGGCAGCCAACTGATTGTCGAGCCGCTTGCGCCAACCGCCGCCCCTGAAGCGGCCACCTGACGACACGGCCACTGGCCGCGTCGCCTTACCCCAAAACCCCATAGTCTCTCTGTCCACACAAGGAAGGAACCTTTACCGTGATCGCTATCCTGTCAACCCCCGGCGGGCAAATCGCCGTCGTCGCATTCGTCATCGTCATCATCTTCATCTTCCGCGCCCTCAAAGTCGTGCCACAGCAAAACGCCTGGGTGGTCGAACGCCTGGGCAAATACCGCGCCACCCTGGCGCCGGGGTTGAACGTGCTGATGCCCTTCATCGACAGCGTGGCCTACCGCCACAGCCTCAAGGAAATCCCGCTCGACGTACCCAGCCAGGTCTGCATCACCAAAGACAACACGCAATTGCAGGTGGACGGCGTCATCTACTACCAGGTGACCGACCCCATGCGCGCCAGCTACGGCTCGTCCAACTACGTTGATGCCATCACGCAGCTTGCGCAAACCACGCTGCGCAGCGTCATCGGCAAACTGGAACTGGACAAAACCTTTGAAGAGCGCGACATCATCAACGCGAAAATCGTCGAAGCCATTGACGAAGCCGCGCTCAACTGGGGCGTGAAAGTGCTGCGTTACGAAATCAAGGACCTGACGCCGCCCAACGAAATTTTGCGCGCCATGCAGGCCCAGATCACCGCCGAACGCGAAAAACGCGCCGTCATCGCCACCTCTGAAGGCAAGCGGCAAGAACAAATCAACTTGGCCACAGGCTACCGTGAGTCGCTCATCGCCAAATCCGAAGGCGAGAGACAAGCGGCCATCAACAACGCGCAAGGCCAGGCCAACGCCATCAAGGAAGTGGCCGACGCAACCGCCCAGGCACTTGAGCGCATCGGCGCGGCCATCGGCCAGCCCGGCGGCATACAGGCCGTCCAACTCAAAGTCGCCGAAAAAGCCGTGGACGCCTACAGCAAACTGGCCGCCGAATCCAGCACCACCCTGGTCGTGCCCAGCAACATGACAGAAGTCGCCACCCTCATCTCGTCGGCCATGAAAATGGTGCAAGGCCAAAAAGACAACAACGCCTGAACAAGAAGCATGATGTGCCGCTGCTGGCAGCCGCAACCGCTATAATCGTTGGTTGCCCGGAGAGATGGATGAGTGGTTTAAGTCGCACGCCTGGAAAGCGTGTGTGGGTTCATTGCCCACCGCGGGTTCGAATCCCGCTCTCTCCGCCA
>JAISNB010000026.1 GCA_031276435.1 Burkholderiaceae bacterium
TGAATGAGGCGCGCGATTTTGTGCGTGATGACGCGCGTTTTGCCCGAACCCGCACCCGCCAGAACCAGGCACGGGCCGTGTAAATGGTTGACGGCATCGGATTGGGCAAGATTGAGTCCAGCGGACAAGGGCGGCATGGCAAAAAGTGGGCGGTGGGGCGCAAGGCCGGTGAAACAGAACGGGGCTGGATGATGGCATGATTTCAGCTTTTTTGAGGCGGCGCGCGCGACCTGCCGCGCGCAAAAAAAGAAAGGCGGCAACAGGCCCATGCAAGCCTTTGGGTAGTGCTTTGGCGCCCTTTTCTGAAGGGCTTTTGTCGAGATGGGATGCATGGCGCAAGTCGAAACGCCGGGAAGGCAAGCGGCGCATTTGTATTTTTCCCTTCCCCCTTGTATCTTCCCTTTAACACACCTTGGCAAGCTCAGGGTGCGCGACCTGAAGTGGTTTGCACTCAATGAACGCTTGTCTCTGAGCGCAAAAAGGGCTTGACAACGAACATGGTTGCTCTTTTGCTCGCCTTCGGCGCACTCCTCGCAATGACACGCGACAGGGTCGTGGTTGACTTAAGCGCAACCTTCCCCGCCGCGCCGGAGATGGATGAAAGAAGCCCCGCAAACGCCGTCCGTTGGCTTCCCCGCACCGGCCCTGTTCATCGGGCGTCTTGGAAAACTGCGACAGTTTCAGCACTTTTCCATTGAGAATGCGGGCAAGTGGGCTAACATCCAGTCAAACAACCCAAGGCGAACAGCCGACACGCATTGCTTCCAAATGGCCGAACCGTCCCGACACTCGCCATCCAGGCCCAAGCCCAAGTCCAAGTCCAAGCCGCGCGTGGATATGCGCACCTTGAGTCTGACCCAGTTGCAGCGCCTGGCGCAGCAAGGCAGCAGGCGCGCGCAGGCCGAGTTGCAGGCGCGTCTGGATGCGCCGCCGCCGTCGCCGGTCGATCATCGCCTCGCCGCTGGCGCCGCGCCAAAGACAGCGCGCCCGCCATTGGCATCGGCTGCGCCGCGTTCTGCCGCATCGCCCGCTGCGGCGCGCGCTCCGGTTGCGCCAGTGCAGCTTCCGCCCCTCGATCTTGACTGGACTGCAACGGCGCGTGGCGCGCGGGTTGCGCCACCGGCCATGCCTTTGCCTGCTTCACTGCAAGAGGCCGAGGCGCGTTTGGGCCAGATGGCGGCGCAGTCCAACCCCGATGTGCCGCCGCCGCCCGCCGATCCGGTGGCGGATCCGCGCGTTCAATCGTATGAAATGCTGGCGCAGCATGACACGGCGGAAACGCGCTATGCCGCGCTGCCGCGCCTGATCGGGATGGTGATCATTGCCTGGGGCGTGGTGATGCTGATTGGCGGTTTGATTTTTCTGGCCAAGAAGGGGGGCGCTTATTACCCTGTGATGGGCGCGGCAACCATTGTTGTGGGCTGGCAGCTTTGGCGGCACAGCTTCTGGGCCATGTACGCGCAGCCTTTGGTGCTGGTGCTCGCGTTTGGGTGGGGCTGGTACGCGAGCGGCAAGGGGGGCGATGCGCTGTTTCAATCGGCGCCCTTTTTGCTGCCTGCCACCTGGATGTTTTTTGGCGCGGTGCGCGAGCGGCTGGAATAGGCACTCCCTCACCGGGATAGCGCGCGGTTTGAATCCGTGTAAACCCGCAGTGGCGCGTGCGCAAGGCGCGGCGCAAATCGACTACAGTGTGCGGTTTCCAACCCACCACCACTTCGCCGCATTGGCGCGCATTGTCCCCCGAGAGAGGATTTCATGACTGAACGGATCACCACCCAGAGTTTGAAGATTGCCCGGCCCTTGTACGATTTTGTGAACCAGCAGGTGCTGCCTGATCTGGGCATCCAGCCCGCCGCGTTCTGGAGCGGCTTTTCCGACATCGCGACCGATCTGGCACCCAAAAACGCCGCGTTGCTGGCCGAGCGCGAGCGCCTTCAGGCCAAGCTTGACATCTGGCATGCCGCCAATCCTGGCCCCGTGACCAACATGCTGGCCTATCGCCAGTTTCTGGAGCGCATTGGTTATCTGCTCGAAGAACCCGCGCATGTCAAGGTCGATACCCGCCATGTGGACGACGAGCTGGCCCGGCAGGCTGGCCCACAACTGGTGGTGCCCATTCTCAACGCGCGCTATGCGCTCAATGCCGCCAACGCGCGCTGGGGATCGCTCTACGACGCGCTCTACGGCACGGACGTGATTGCCGAGACCGCCGGGCTGGAAAAAGGCGCGCGCTACAACCCCCGGCGCGGCGCCAAGGTGATTGAATGGGCGCGCCACATGCTTGATCGCACCGCGCCGCTCAAGAAGGGATCGCATCTGGACGCCGTGGCCTACAGCGTGCGCCATGGCGAACTGGTGGTGCACCTGGCGAGCGGCAAGAAGTCCAGGCTGGAGCACGCCCGGCAGTTCCTGGGCTACCAGGGCGATGCCAAGGCGCCGTCGTCCATCCTGCTGGTGCACAACGGCCTGCACATCGACATCCGCATCGACTCCAACTCCACCATCGGCAAGACCGATCCGGCGGGCGTGGCCGACGTGGTGGTCGAGGCGGCTGTCTCCACCATTCTGGACCTCGAAGATTCGGTGGCTGCGGTGGACGCCGAGGACAAGGTTCTGGGCTACAGCAACTGGCTCGGCCTGCTGCGCGGCACTTTGAGCGAAACCTTCGTCAAAAACGGCCAGACCATCACGCGCGGACTCAACCCCGATCGCCTCTACACCAAGCCCAATGGCAAGGGCAGCGTGCGCCTGCATGGGCGCTCGCTGCTGTTTGTGCGCAACGTGGGCCACCTGATGAGCAACCCGGCCATTTTGTACCGGGGCGCCGACGGGCAAGACCGCGAGATTCCCGAAGGCATCATGGACGCGGTCATCACCACTGCCATTGCCATGCACGACTTGCGGCAAACCGGCCAGAAGGGCTTGCGCAACTCGCGCAAGGGCAGCGTCTACATCGTCAAACCCAAGATGCACGGCCCCGCCGAAGTGGCCTTCGCCAACGAACTGTTCGCCCGCGTGGAAGCCCTGCTGGCGCTGCCGCCGTACACCGTCAAGCTCGGCATCATGGACGAAGAGCGCCGCACCAGCATCAACCTCAAAGCCTGCCTGGCCGCAGCGCGCCACCGCGTGGCATTCATCAATACGGGCTTTCTGGACCGCACGGGCGACGAGATCCACTCCTGCATGCGCGCGGGGCCGGTCTATCGCAAGGGCGACATGAAATCCAGCGCCTGGATTCAGGCCTACGAGAAGAACAACGTCGATGTGGGCCTGAGTTGCGGCCTGCGTGGCCGCGCGCAAATCGGCAAAGGCATGTGGGCCATGCCCGACTTGATGGCGGACATGCTGAAAGCCAAAATCGCGCACCCCAAAGCGGGCGCCAATACGGCCTGGGTACCCAGTCCAACAGGCGCCACGCTGCACGCCATGCATTACCACCAGGTCGATGTGGCGGCGCTGCAAAAGCGCATGGAAAAACAACTGGCCCGCGAAAACGCCACCGCCCGGCGCGACAGCGCGCTCGCTGGCCTGCTGCAAATTCCCGTAGCGGCCCAGGCCAAATGGTCAGAGGCCGAAAAACAGCAGGAAATCAACAACAACGCCCAGGGCATCCTGGGCTACGTGGTGCGCTGGGTAGAGCAAGGCGTGGGCTGCTCCAAAGTGCCCGACATCCACAACGTGGGCCTGATGGAAGACCGCGCCACACTGCGCATCAGCAGCCAGCACATGGCCAACTGGCTGGCGCACGGCGTGGTCACGCCCGCGCAGGTGCGCCGCGCCATGCAGCGCATGGCCGCCATGGTCGACAAGCAAAACGCCAGCGACAAGGACTACCGCAAAATGGCCGGGCGCTACACGCAAAGCGCCGCATTCCAGGCCGCGTGCGATCTGGTGTTCAAGGGCGCCAGCCAGCCAAGCGGCTACACCGAGCCGCTGCTGCACGCCTGGCGGCAAAAGGTCAAGGCCAAAGCCAGCGGCGGTGGTGCCTGAACGCCGCGCGCGGCGCCCCATCCGGGTAGAGGGCGCGCTTTTGGGGCGCGCGACAAAAAAGGCGCCCGCGTGGCGCCTTTTTCATGTATCCGCCGTGTGCGCAAAGTGGCACGCCGCGCGCGCTTTCAACTCTTTTTCAACGCCCCTGATGCTGGCGGCTTTCCCACGCGCTCTTGCAAGCCACGCAATGCTGCGTCATCGGCTCGATCTTCAGGCGCTCGAACGGAATGGTGCAGCCGCATTCATCGCAAAAGCCATAAGTGCCATCGGCCATTTGCTCCAGCGCGCGCTCTATGCGCGCCAGCTCGGCCGCATCCATCGCCGTCAGGGCGTTGACCACTTCGCGCGTCTGGTTTTTCAGGCGCGCCAGCTCGTCTTGCGACACACTGCCTGCCGTGTTCTCCGAAGGCGCCAGATTGGCGCGGTTGTCCTGCATCTGGGCGTTCAGCTCGGCCTTGCGGCTCAAAAGCAACTGCTTGATTTCATCGCGTTGCGCGTCGGTCAGTCCTTGCGGCACGGTCTCTCTCTCCTGCGTTTTTTGCGAAAACGGCCCAACAATCGGGCCGCGTCATCCCGCAGAATACCATTGATGCCAAGCCGCAAAACCACGTCCATCGATCCGGCCCGCTGCCCCATCTGCGGCCAGCCCAACCAATGCGCCATGGAACTGGCGCGCGCCAGCGGCCAGGCCCT
>JAISNB010000094.1 GCA_031276435.1 Burkholderiaceae bacterium
CGCCAGAAGCTCGGGTATAGTGCGCCGGTATGAACACCAAACGCTTGCAACGCAACGTTTTCCTGCTTCTTCTGGTGAGCGTGACCTGCGCGTTTGCGTGGGTCATGTCGCCTTTCATAACGGCTGTTTTCTGGGCCGTAGCGCTGGCACTGCTGTTTCATGGCGTTTTCAACCGCGTCCAAATCCTTTTGAAGGGCAGGCGCAATCTGGCCGCCGCACTGACCGTGGCGCTGATTGTTTTGATCGTGGTCACGCCAGCCATTCTGGTGGCCGTGGCCGCGGCTGACGAGGCGGCCCGTTTCTCGCTGCGCATGCGCTCGGGCGAAATCGATTTCCACGGCTATTTCAACCAAATCGCTGCCATCGCCCCCAACTGGGTGCCCACCGTGCTGGAGCGTTTTGGCATCACCAGTGTGAGCGACGCGGTCAACCGCCTGTCGGCCATGCTGCTGCAAGGCGGACAATTCATCACCACGCAAGCGGTCTCCATTGGCCAGAACACCGTCATCTGGGTCATCAATCTGGGCATCATCCTGTATCTGCTGTTCTTCTTTTTGCGCGACGGCGACGCAATGGAGGCGCTGATTCGCCGTTCGACACCCATGTCGCCAGAGCAGACGCAAGCCCTGCTCGGCAAATTTGCCACCGTGGTTCGCGCCACCGTCAAGGGCAACGTGGTGGTTGCGCTCATCCAGGGCTTTCTGGGCGGACTGGCCTTCTGGGCGCTGGACATCCACGGTGCCGTGCTGTGGGGCGCGCTGATGGCGCTGCTGTCGCTGCTGCCCGCCGTGGGCGCGGTGCTTATCTGGGCGCCCGCGGCAATTTACCTGGCCGTCACCGGCTCCATAGGCCAGGCCATCGGCCTGGCGCTCTGGGGCCTGCTGGTCATCAGCATGATCGACAACCTGCTGCGCCCGCTGCTGGTGGGCAAAGACACCAAACTGCCCGACTGGATCGTGCTGCTGAGCACACTGGGCGGCATCTCGCTTTTTGGCATCAGCGGCTTTGTGGTCGGCCCGGTCATCGCGGCCTTGTTCATGGCGGCCTGGACACTGTTCAACCAGGCGCGCGACGAAATCCTGCCAGAACACGACGAAGCCACCCCGCAGCCGCCCGAAATCGCCGCCACGTTGCCACTGCCTGACATTGCCGCGTTGCCTGAAGTTACCGCGCCACCCGAAATCGACACACCACAACCCGCGCGGCCCGCGCCATCTGCCACCGCATCAACAACCGGCGGCGATGTGCGGCAATAGAGCATCACGCCCGCGCCGCGCCACAAACCGGGCAGTGCGCGGCCTTGCGGTAGCGGATGGACTTGGTTTGCGCGTTGCGCCAGTTGAGCAGCAGCAGTTGCCCCGTTAGCGCGCTGTCCAGTCCAGCCAGCAGTTTCAGGGTTTCGGCGGCCTGCATGCTGCCGACGATGCCCACCAGTGGCGCAAATACGCCCATGGTGGCGCAGCGCGTTTCGGGTATGGTTTGCACTGGGGGATACAGGCAGGCGTAGCAGGCAAAGCCGCTCTGGCGCGGGTCGATGACGGTCAGTTGGCCGTCAAAGCCCATGGCCGCGCCCGATACCAGCGGGCGAGCGCGCGCCACGCAGGCGGCGTTGATGGCCTGGCGCGTGGCGAAGTTGTCCGTGCAGTCGAGTACCAGATCGACCTGGGCCACTTGTTCGAGCAGGTCGGCATCGGACAGGCGGCGCGCCAATGTTGTGATGGCGATGTCGGGGTTGAGTGCCAGCAGGGCTTCGCGCGCCGAGGCCACTTTGGGCTGGCCAATGCGCGCGGTGGTGTGCGCGATTTGCCGTTGCAGGTTGGTCAGATCGACGGTGTCGTGATCGGCCAGCGTGAGGTGGCCCACGCCCGCGCTGGCCAGAAAGAAGGCGGCCGATGATCCCAGGCCGCCCAGGCCCACGATCAGCACGCGCGCGGCCAGCCATTTTTCCTGGCCTTCGACGCCGATTTCGTCGAGCAGCAGGTGGCGCGAGTAGCGCAGAAGCTGCGCGTCGTTCACGGCGGGGCGCTCGCGCAAGCGGACGCTGTGCCGCGCTTCAGGTTTGCCGCCACCGTTGCCGCCGCGGGCTTATTGCGCCTCATCCTCATCGTCGTCGCCGGATTCGGCGGGTTTGCGTTCGGTCAGCGTGGTGCTGACTTTGACCGGCTGGCCCTTGAGCTGGGCCAGTGCCTGTTGCAGCGGAAAGTCTTTTTCCGTGCCGTATTCGGGCGGACGGCGCGCGCTGGCCGGTTTGCGCGCTTCTTCTTCGAGGCGCTTGATGGCCTGCTCGCGCTCCAGCTCTTGCGCGGCAGTGTCTTTCTTTGGCTCTTCGCTGCCTGTCAGGTGGCCGTCCAGGTCGGCTTCGCGCACGCGCAGCGCGGCATACGGGCTGCCTTCGGCGGTGTCGTCGATCATGATGTCCGGGACGATGCCTTTGGCCTGGATGGAGTTTCCGTTGGGTGTGTAGTAGCGCGCCGTGGTGATTTTGAGCGCCGTGTCCGGGCCGAGCTGGCGCACGGTTTGTACCGAGCCTTTGCCGAAGGTCTGGCTGCCCATGATGGTGGCGCGCTTGTTGTCTTGCAGCGCGCCAGCCACGATTTCGCTGGCCGAGGCCGATCCTTCATTGACCAGCACCACCAGCGGCACGGTTTTCAGTTCGGCGGGCAGGCTTTTGAGGGGGTCGGAGCCAGCGCGGCGCATGTAGTCTTCGGGGATGGCTTTGTAGGCGGTTTTGCTTTCCTCGATTTGTCCGTCGGTGGAGACCACCGACGCGCCCTTGGGCAGGAAGGCGGCTGAAATGGCGACAGCCGAGTCCAGCAACCCGCCCGGGTCGTTGCGCAAGTCCAGCACGACGCCTTTGACGTCGGGCGTGCTGGCGTAGAGATCGCGCACTTTGGTTACAAAGTCGGGCACTGTGCGTTCCTGAAACTGCGTCAGGCGCACCCACAGGTAGCCGGGTTCCACTTCCTTGGCTTTGACCGATTGGGTGCGGATTTCCTCGCGCACGATGGTGACCGCAAAGGTGCGGCTTTCGTCCTTGCGGAAGATGGTCAGCAAGACCTTGGTGCCGGGTTGGCCACGCATGCGCTTGACGGCGTCGTTGAGCGACAGGCCCTTGACGGCCACATCGTCCACTTTGGTGATCAGGTCGCCCGGTTTCAGGCCCGCGCGGTCGGCGGGCGAGCCTTCGATGGGCGAGACGATGCGGATCAGCCCGTCTTCCTGCGTGATTTCGATGCCTACGCCTACAAAGCGGCCCGTGGTGCCTTCGCGGAATTCCTTGTAGGCCTTCTTGTCGAAGTATTGCGAGTGGGGATCGAGGCTGGAGACCATGCCGGAGATGGCGTCGGTGATGAGCTTTTTGTCGTCTACGGGTTCAACGTAGTCGCTCTTGATCAGGCTGAACACGGCAGCCAGTTGCTGCAATTCGTCCAGCGGCAGCGGCGATATGGTGCCGCGCGCAACCGTTTGCAGCGAAGCGGTGGTCAGCACGCCAGCCAGCGCGCCCACGGCAATCCATCCGGCAATTTTCACTTTTTCACTCATGGCGGGTTTTGTTCCTTGCAGCAACAGCGGTCGTCAATATAGCGCGTTACGGCCCTTCGGGTGCTCGCGCGGGTTGAAGTGGTTGGCTTTTTTTGAAGCGGTATGAAGATGATTCGGCCAAAGTGTTCAGGCGCGCGCCGCGTTGGCCTGGGCATCGCCCAGGTAGTGGCGCCCGATGGGTTTGAGGTTGGCGTCAAGCTCGTAGACCAGCGGGATGCCGTTGGGAATGTTCAGGCTCACGATGTCGGCGTCGGAAACGTCATCCAGGTATTTGACCAGGGCGCGAATCGAGTTGCCGTGCGCCGCGACCACCAGCCGCTGGCCCGCACCAATGGCGGGCGCCATGGTTTCGTTCCAGAACGGCAGCACGCGGGCCACGGTGTCCTTGAGGCATTCGGTCAGCGGGATGTCGGCCGGCCTCAGCGCGGCATAGCGCCGGTCGTCGCGCACGCCGCGCGCGTCGGCAGGCTCCAGCGCGGGCGGCGCGGTGTCGTAGCTGCGCCGCCAGATCAGCACTTGCGCGTCGCCGTACTGCCGGGCCATGTCGGCCTTGTTGAGTCCTTGCAGCGCGCCGTAGTGGCGCTCGTTGAGACGCCAGCTTTTGACCGTGGGCAGCCACGGGCAGTCCATCTCGTCGAGCACGTGCCACAGCGTGTGGATGGCGCGCTTGAGTACGCTGGTGCAGGCCATGTCGAACGTGTAGCCCGCGGCCTTGAGCGCCTGGCCCGCCTGCCTGGCTTGCGCGACGCCGGTGGCCGTCAAGTCCACATCGGTCCAGCCCGTGAAGCGGTTGTCCAGATTCCAGGTGGATTCGCCGTGGCGGATGAGAACGAGCTTGTGCATGGGAAGAAGCGTTTTTCGTTGCGGTCAGGACAACAGACATTGCGCTGGCAAAACGGCCCGCAAGGCCCTGGCGCCAGCGCGCCAAAACCCGGCATTTTAGAATTCCGCCGTGACCGCAGCGCAGCCAGCACGGGTTTGTGCCGGTTTTTTGATCTAGAGGATGGATTTGACGTGGACTTCATTGTTGCCAATTGGGTGTTGATTTTGGCGGCGTTGGTCTCGGGCTTGATGCTGGCCTGGCCAACACTGACCGGCACCGGCGCGGCCACTGGCCTGAGCGCCAATCAGGCGGTGCTGCTCATCAACCGCGAAAAAGCCGTGGTGGTGGACGTGTGCGAGGCGGCCGAGTACGCGCAAGGCCACATTGCCGC
>JAISNB010000107.1 GCA_031276435.1 Burkholderiaceae bacterium
CTGACTTGATTGCGGCCCCAGATGTTTCATGTCGCGCAAATCTCTGTTTTATTTTTTCCCGAAGTGCCATGACTGGCATTTCAATGGCTCTCCACAATGCCGCTGCCGCCAAAAATGACGCAGCCCAATAAAGGGCGTACACCACCATGGCATCCAGGGCGCTTCGTCCATCGTGGATTTTTGTGGAAAATATTGCGGCGCCGAATACGATTTCCCGTACCAGGGTGTGGTTTACCAGATACAGGGAGTAGGATATTTTGCTGATGCAGGTGATGGTTTTTTGGGTCAGTCGCCACTTGCCTGTCGCGTCCGGGTTGATGCCGGAAAAATACGGCAGCAGCAGCGCAAAGCCCAGGGGCGTTGCGGTCAGGTTGAAAACGCTCAGGTAGAATGTTCCAAATTGTGTGCCAAAGCTCTGGAAAAATATGATTTTGTCCGCGACCAGAAGCGCGATTCCGGCGCAAAGAAAAAGGGTTTTCTTCTGTTGCCACAGTTTCCGGTGGTAGTGGTAAACGTATGCGGCCAGAACGCCAAACATGATGCTGTCCAGGCGCGCCAGAACGACTGTTCTCAGAAATTGTCCCCATTGGTCAAATGTTGACAACCCCTGGCCGATGTAAATGGTGATGTGGTACAGAATTCCTGCACCAATGATGCCCAGAACGTATGCAAGGGCCGCTGCCTGCGGTGATTTGGCCTGCCTGTAGACCAGCCAGAAGCCCACTGGCGCCAGCAGGTAAAACCATTCCTCGACGGCCAGGCTCCACGCCTCGGCAAAACCGTCGGGGTGCGGCCAGTTCAGATTCTGTAAAAACAAATAGTATTTTCCCCATTCATGGGTCGCCGGGGTGGTGCCTGCTGTGTTTTTGTGCAAGAGCACCAGAAGGCTCAGGACGACCAGATAGGGCGGTACGGTTCTCAGCCAGCGCAAAGTCCAGAACCTTGCCAGATCAATGGCGGTGGGCTTGCGGCTGGTACAGATTTCCAGGATGATGCGTCCAATGAGAAAGCCGCTCAGGGCGAAGAACAGTGTCACCCCGTCCCATATTGGCAATAAATACACGAAATGCAAGTTTTGCGAGATATGCTCTTTGACCAATTCAAAGGCATGCCCATAGACCACGGCCAGAATTGCGTATGCACGCAAAATGTCGAGTCCAAATATCCGTTCTGACTTTTGGTTATTAGCGGGGGGGGGGGAATTGGTTTACCACTTGATGTTTCTGTCATGCCTGGTACAGGTTTCCTTGTTTTTCGTGGCTGCCGCTTGTTGACGGACTGCGGGATTTTATCCGATGGATTTCCAGGTTTTCAATCGGTTTTGCGGCGTTGCTGGAAGTCCATGGTGGGGTCGCACGTTATTCCCACTCAATCGTCGCTGGCGGCTTGCTGCTGACGTCGTAGGTGACGCGGTTGATGCCGCGCACTTCATTGATGATGCGGCTGCTGACTTTTTTGAGCAGCGCATAGGGCAGTTCGGCCCAGTCGGCGGTCATGAAGTCGCTGGTTTGCACGGCGCGCAGTGCCACTGCATGCTCGTAGGTGCGGCCATCGCCCATGACGCCCACGCTTTTGACGGGCAGGAATACGGTGAATGCCTGGCTGGTCAGGTCGTACCAGTTTTTACCGGTGGTTTCGTCGACGGTGTTGCGCAACTCTTCGATGAAGATGGCGTCGGCCTGGCGCAGCAGGTCGGCGTATTCTTTTTTGACTTCGCCAAGAATGCGCACGCCCAGGCCGGGGCCGGGAAACGGGTGGCGGTACACCATTTCAGGCGGCAGGCCCAGGGCCAGGCCCAGTTCGCGCACTTCGTCCTTGAACAGATCGCGCAGCGGCTCCAGCAGTTTCAGGCCCAGTTGTTCGGGTAGGCCGCCCACGTTGTGGTGGCTTTTGATGGTGGCGGCTTTTTTGTTTTTGGCGCCGCCGGATTCGATGACGTCCGGGTAAATGGTGCCTTGCGCCAGAAAAGTCGCGCCCTTGCGCTGCAGCCCTGTGGCGGTTTTGAGTTTGGTGGCTTCGGCTTTGAATACTTCCACAAATTCGCGGCCAATGATTTTGCGTTTTTGTTCCGGGTCGCTCACGCCTTTGAGCTGCGCCAGGAATTGTGCGCTGGCGTCCACGTGCACGACTTTGGCGTGCAGTTGGCCGGCAAACATGTCCATGACCATTTTGCCTTCGTTCAGGCGCAGCAGGCCATGGTCGACGAATACGCAGGTGAGCTTTTCGCCAATGGCGCGGTGAATCAGCGCGGCGGCCACCGATGAGTCCACGCCGCCGGAGAGTCCCAGGATGACTTCTTCATCGCCCACTTGCGCGCGGATGGCTTTGACGGCTTCTTCGATGTGGTTGTGCATGATCCAGTCGGGCGCGGCGGCACAGATGTCCAGCACAAAGCGATCCAGAATTGCCCTGCCCTGGCGTGTGTGCGTGACTTCGGGATGAAATTGCACGCCATAGAAATGCCGTGCCTCGTCGGCCATGCCCGCGATGGGGCAGCTTGGGGTTGAGGCCATGAGGGTAAAGCCCGCTGGCAGCGCACTGACTTTGTCGCCATGGCTCATCCAGACTTTGAGGGTGGCGTGTTTTTGCGGCGGCGTGGCGGCGTTGTCTTCAATGCCTTCGAGCAACCGGGTGTGACCATGCACGCGCACCTGGGCATGGCCAAATTCGCGTTTGAGGCCGCCTTCTACCTTGCCGCCCAGTTGTTGCGCCATGGTTTGCATGCCGTAGCAAATGCCCAGTACGGGTACGCCCAGTTCAAATACGGCCTGCGGCGCTTTGTCGGTGCTTTCCTCGTAGACGCTGGCGTGGCTGCCAGAGAGCACCACGCCCTTGAGGCGGCCATCGGCGGCAAAGGCGCGCACCCATTGGCTGCTGACGTCGCAGGGGTGGACTTCGCAATACACATGCGCCTCGCGCACGCGGCGCGCAATGAGCTGCGTGACCTGGGAGCCAAAGTCAAGGATGAGGATTTTGTCGTGTTGCATGGGGGACGCGCGCTTTTGCAAAAGTGAAGGTTGAATTGGGTGGGGCGTATCGTCAGCGTATGGTGGTCAAGGGTTGATGTGTCAGTGCTCAGTGGTTCGCTGTGAAGGGCTGATTGGTCCTTCAGGGTGCGCTGCCCACCGCGCGCTTCAGGCGGCCCAGTATGTTTTCAACCCTCCGGCCCGCATGCCAGGGTCTTACGCTCGCCCGATACGCCCCGAAACCGCGTGCGTGTGTTGTGCTCAATCAGAGTTCGGTCTGCCAGTTGGCCTCCTGGATGCGCGCGTTGAGATCGCGCAGCCTGGCCGAGATGTCATCGGCCTGCTTTTGCACCGCCGATACCTTGATTTGCGCCACCCATTTGATTTCCCGCATGCTGTAGCGGTCGGCCTCTTTCTGGGTTGCCGCAATGGCCGCGATGAGCACTGCGTGTTGCTGAATCAGCGTATCCCTTTCGGCCAGCGCGTCGGCCAGCGGCCTGCCATCGGCCAGCTTGCCGCGCGCGTTGGCCCGGTCAATTTGCTGCGCCACGGCTTGCTGCTCTTTCAAAAGCAGGAACGCCTGCCCGATCAGCTCATGGGCGTTTTCGTCCGGGGTTTCGCCCTCTTGCACGCGGACATTCCTGGCGATGCGCTCCCTGAGCGAGAGCAGTTTCTTTTTGCAATCCGCCCGCACCAGCAAGGCTTCGGCCAGTTTCATTGCATGCTCCTTGTGTGGTTTTATCCGGCCCTGTAGTTGGGCGCTTCCTTGGTGATTTGCACGTCGTGCACGTGCGATTCGCGGATGCCCGCGGCGGTAATTTGCACAAACGCGGCGCGGTTGCGCATTTCTTCCACCGTGGCACAGCCGCAGTAGCCCATGCTGGCGCGCAGGCCACCGGCCATCTGGTACAGGATGGAGACCACGCTGCCCTTGTAGGGCACGCGGCCTTCAATGCCCTCGGGCACGAGCTTGTCGGTGGCCGGGTTGCCGGTGCTGCTCTCCTGAAAGTACCGGTCTGCGCTGCCCTGCTGCATGGCGCCAATGCTGCCCATGCCGCGGTAGCTCTTGTAGCTGCGCCCCTGGAAGAGGATGACCTCGCCGGGCGCTTCTTCGGTACCGGCAAACATGCCGCCCATCATCACGGTGCTGGCGCCCGCGGCAATGGCTTTGGCGATGTCGCCGCTGTAGCGTACGCCGCCGTCGGCAATCAGGGGCACGCCGCTGCCAGCCAGCGCCGAGGCCACGTTGTCGATGGCCGTAATCTGCGGCACGCCCACGCCCGCCACAATGCGCGTCGTGCAGATGCTGCCCGGGCCAATGCCCACCTTGACGCCATCGGCCCCGGCCTCGACCAGCGCCAGCGCCGCCTCGCCCGTGGCGATGTTGCCGCCAATGACTTCAACTTGCGGATAGTTCTGCTTGACCCAGCGCACGCGCTCGATCACGCCCTTGCTGTGGCCGTGCGCGGTGTCCACCACAATGGCATCGACCCCGGCCTTGACCAGCAACTCCACGCGCTCTTCGGTGCCAGCGCCCACGCCCACCGCCGCGCCCACGCGCAGGCGGCCCGCCTCGTCGCGCGCGGCGCTGGGAAACGTGGTCTGCTTGGTAATGTCCTTGACGGTAATCAGCCCCTTGAGCCGATCCTGATCGTCCAGCACCAGAAGGCGCTCGAGCTTGTGCTTGTTCAGAAGCTGCTTGGCCTCGGTCAGCGAAGCGCCTTCCTGGACGACGATGAGCTTGTCGCGCGGCGTCATGATCTCGCGCACGGGCAGATCGAGCCGGGTCTCAAAGCGCAAGTCGCGCCCCGTCACAATGCCGGTAACGCGCCCCGCCTCCAGAACCGGAAAGCCGCTGATGCCCAGCTCGTCGCTCAATTGCATCACCTGGAGCACCGTGTGCTCTGGCGTAATGACCACCGGATCGCGCACCACACCGCTCTCGTAGCGTTTGACCCTGGACACCTGCGCGGCCTGCTCCTGCGCGGTCAGATTCTTGTGCACAATGCCAATGCCCCCCTCTTGCGCAATGGCAATGGCCAAACGCGCTTCGGTCACCGTATCCATGGCCGCCGACACCAGGGGCAAATTCAGGCGGATGTTGCGCGAAAACCGGGAAGAAAGAAGAACGTCCTTGGGCAAGACCTGGGAAAACGCTGGCACCAACAGAACGTCATCGAAGGTCAGCGCGTTGCCGAGAAGGCGCATGTTTGAAAGCTCCAAAAAACGGATTCTAGCGGGCCACGCGCCCCGCTTGCGCGCCCCCGGCCCGCCTTGCCACGGCCAGGGCCGCCCGCCCAAGGCGCCGGGCGCGCCCCGCTCGGGCCTTGCAAATCGCCCCGAAACACATCGTTTGTCGGCAAAAAGCAACTGCCCGGCATTGCGGGCCTGCACCTTGAATTTTGTTATCGGTACACTGCGGTCTTATGAAACACATCAGCCGAGCTTTACTCATTGGCGCCGCGCTTGCGGCAAGCTGTGCCGCCATGGCCCAATACCAGTGGACCGACAGTCAGGGACGCCGTGTTTTCAGCGACAGCCCGCCGCCGCCTGATGCACGCAACGTCCAGGAGCAGGCCTTCAAAACCAGCGCGCCCGCCCCCCAGATCCCCGCCGCTAACGCATCCGCCGCCAGTGCGGCAGCAGGCGCCGCATCCGCGCCCTCGCCCGCCCCTGGCGTAGACAAGGCGCTGGAAGAAAAGAAAAAACAGGCCGAAGCCGCGGAAGCCGCCAAAAAGAAAGCGGAAGAACAAAAAATTGCCGCCCAGCGCGCTGAAAACTGCCGCCGCGCCCTCAACAACAAAGCCACGCTGGAAGCGGGCGTGCCCATCAAGCGCATGAATGCCAAAGGCGAGGTGGAATACCTCAACGACACCCAGCGCGCCGCTGAAACCAAAAGAACGCAAGACGCCGTTCGCGAAAACTGCAACTAGCACCACCGCCGCGCACAAAAGCGCAGCAGCGCCACACCAGCCAGCAACAGGGGCCGCACGGCCCCTTTTCTTTTGCACCACTACTTTGCGCCACCGGCCAAGGTGCGCGCAGGCAGCGCGCCCAAAACCCCTCGCCGCCACGCGGCGGCAGCAACCCGGCCAGCACAACAGCCAGCGCCCGCTCGCTCAATACCCCGGCTTGGCTCCCGGGCGGCGCTTGGCGAACAGCCCGGCCACGCGGCGCGCGCCCTGCCGGTCAAAACGCTCGCGCCGCGCCACCTTGGGATCCACGCGCAACGGGCGGTAAATCTCCACCCGGTCATGGTCGCGCAAAAGCTGCCCGGGCTTGACCTTGCGGCCCCAAACGCCAATGGCGCACTCCAGCCAGTCGATGGACACATCGCCCATGCACTCCAACTGCCTGGCGGCCTGCAAGGCATCGCTCACCCGACTGCCCGCGGGCAGCAGCAAATCCACCATGTGCAGCGTGCGCGCGGCGGGCGCATAGGCCAGCGTGATCCGCAGCATTCCGGCTGGCTCGGGCACAGGCGCGGTTGCCGCCGCGCATTGGGCGGGTACGCTGGCCGTCATGCCGCAGGGCCGTAAACCTGCTCGGCGCGCTTGACAAAGGCATCAACCAGGCTGGCGGCAATCTTGTCGAACACCGGGCCAATCAGCGCCGAAAGCGCGCGGTTTGAAAAACCGTATTCCATCCGCAACTCGGCCCGGCACGCACGCTCAGCCGCGCCTGCGCCCGCCAGCGGCGTAAAAGTCCACACCCCTTCCAGCCTGGAAAACGGCCCCTTGACCAGATGCAGGCGCACCTCGCGCCCCTCGACATGCTCATTGCGCGTCTGAAACGACTGGCGAATGCCCTTGAAGCACAGCCCCACCTCGGCAAGCATGCCATCGGCCGTGCGCTCAAGCAGCCTGGCGCGGTCGCACCAAGGCAAAAAATCCGGGTAACGCTCCACATCCGTGACCAGATTGAACATCTCCTGGGCCGAATACCAAAGCAGAACAGTCTTGTGAACAGTTTTCATACAATGCGCATTCCTCCGGCTGATTCTAGAACCTGTTCATTGCCCCGCGCCGCCCGCGCAAGCCGACAGCGCCGCCATGGCAAGTCTCCCGCGTGCGCGGACACACACCTCACCCAATCGTCTGATGGCCAGCAAAAAACCCAAACCGCCCAACCCGGTCATCGCCGACAACAAGAAGGCCGCCTTCAACTACTTCTTTGAAGAACGCTTCGAAGCCGGCATGGTGCTGCAAGGCTGGGAAGTCAAGGCCCTGCGCGCGGGCAAGGCCCAATTGACCGACGGCTACGTGCTCATCCGCAATGGCGAACTGTATGTCATTGGCTGCCAGATCAACCCGCTGGGCACCGCCTCGACCCACGTGCGCCCGGACGCCGCGCGCACCAAGAAACTGCTGCTGCACCAGGCCGAAATCCAGCGCCTGATCGGCAAAGTAGAACAAAAAGGCTACACCCTGGTGCCCCTGAACCTGCACTGGAAAAATGGCCGCGCCAAATGCGAAATCGCGCTGGCAAAAGGCAAGGCCCAGCACGACAAGCGCGACACCATCAAAGAGCGCGAAGGCAAGCGCGAAGTAGAACGCGCCATGAAACAACGCCACCGCTAGGCGGGGC
>JAISNB010000195.1 GCA_031276435.1 Burkholderiaceae bacterium
AAATGACTGAAGCAGTGCTGGACAAATTCGTTGGCAGACCACAGGCAGCGTGCTGTCCGTGCGGAAAGGAGAACTTTTTACGATAGAAAACGCTTGACAATGAACACGGTTGCTCCCCCTTGGGGAGAGGTAACAAAGGGAGAGAGATGGAGAGAGGCCCGGGGGCACTTCTGTCCCGCAAGAGGGACAGAGGAAGGCAAGCGTCGGTGCAAGCGGGAAGGGTGTTGCACAAATGTTCCATGAAGTTCACAGCGGCGCGCCGCGGTTTTGCGCGTGCCTGGGCGCCATCAGGCGGCGGCAACGCTGTAGCCTTCTTCGGTGATGGCCCGGGCCAGTTGGTCGCGCGCGGTGTCAGATTGCACGTCCACGCGGTTTTGCGCGCGGTCGATTTGCACTTGCGCTTGCGGATCCAGCGTTTTGATGGCGCGGGCGACGGCTTGTTCGCAGTGACCGCAGGTCATGCCGGTGACGGTGAAGCGGTGGTTCATGAAAATGCTCCGGATGAAGAAAAAAGGACAGGCGATTTTTGGGGCTTTCCCGGGGCGATGGTAACGTCAGGCACGGGTCATGTTGGACACTTGCGGGGATGGCGATGAACAAAGGCAGTTCCAATGCGGCGGCGCAGGCGCGCATGCTTGATTTGGGCGTGGGCGGGATGACTTGCGCATCGTGCGTGGCGCGCGTGGAAAAGGCGCTGCGCAAAGTGCCGGGCGTGCAGGAGGTGGCGGTCAATCTGGCGAGTGAGTCGGCCCGGGTGACGACCACGGGCGACGCGCTGGCGCTGGCGCCGCTGTTGCGGCGCGCGGTGCGCGACGCGGGCTACGAGCCGCGCGCGGCCGATGCGGCTCTGGACGACGCGCCCCAATCGCCCTGGGCCGGTTTTGCGCCGGTGGGCATCGGCTTGCTGCTGTGCACGCCACTGGTGGCACCCATGGCGCTGCTGCCGTTTGGCGCGCACTGGATGCTGCCCGCGTGGCTTCAGTTCGCGCTGGCGACGCCGGTGCAATTTGGTTTGGGCGCGCGGTTTTACAAGGCAGGCTGGCACGCGCTGAAATCGGGCGCGGGCAACATGGATTTGCTGGTGAGCGTGGGCACATCGGCGGCGTGGGGCTTGTCGATGTGGCTGTGGCTGACGGGCGCAGCCAGCGGCGGGCATTTGTACTTTGAAAGCGCGGCGGTGGTTATCACGCTGGTGCGGCTGGGCAAATGGCTGGAAACGCGCGCCAAACGGCAAACCACGGCGGCCATTCGCGCATTGCGCGCGCTGCGTCCCGAGGTGGCGCACCTGATCGACTGGGACGGCGAAAAAGACCTGCCGGTCGACGAGCTGCGCGTGGGCGACAGGCTGGCCGTGCGGCCCGGCGAGCGCATTGCAGCCGACGGCGTGGTGCTGGCGGGCGAGACGCAGGTGGACGAATCCATGCTCACCGGCGAGCCGCTGCCGGTGTCCAAGGGCGTGGGCGCGCGGCTCACGGGCGGCGCCATCAATGGCGCGGCGCGTGTGGAAATGCAAGTCAGTGCCGTGGGCGCCGAAACCGTGCTGGCGCAAATCATCGCGCTGGTGCAAGACGCACAGGCAGGCAAGGCGCCGGTGCAGCGGCTGGTGGACAAGGTATCGGCCATTTTTGTGCCTGCGGTTCTGGCGCTGGCACTGCTCACCCTGATGCTTGGCTGGCTGGCGGGCGCGGGCGCTGAGGCGGCCATCATCCGCGCGGTGGCCGTGCTGGTCATCGCCTGCCCTTGCGCGCTGGGGCTGGCCACGCCAACGGCCATCATGGCGGGCACGGGCGTGGCCGCGCGCCACGGCATTCTCATCAAGAACGCGCAGGCGCTGGAAGTGGCGCACAAGGTGGACATGGTGGTGTTCGACAAAACCGGCACCCTGACCGTGGGCCAGCCACAACTGACCGCGCTGCAAGTGCCCGGTGGCGATGGCGACGGCGCGCAAGCCGCCGCCGACCAGGCGCTGGCGGCCATTGCCGCCGTGCAGGCGGGCAGCGAACACCCGCTGGCGCGCGCGGTGCTGGACGCGGCGCGCCAGTGCGGCTTGCCGCCAGCGGCCAGCGCGCACGATGCGCGCGCCATACCGGGGCGCGGCGCGCAAGCGCGGGTGGGCGCGTGGCTCTGGCAAATTGGCAGCCTGCGCTGGATGCGCGAAATGCGGGTCGATCTGCAAGCCTTTGCTGATTTTCTGCAAGCGCAGCAAGCCAAGGGCGCGACGGTATCGGTGGCCGTGGCGCGGCCCGGCGAAGATTGTGCCGACGCCGCTGCCGCCGCGCCGCAAGTGCGGGCGCTGCTGGCCTTTGCCGACGCGCCCAAACCCGGCGCGCGCGCGGCCATCGAGGCGCTGCGCGCGCAAGGCGTGCGCAGCGTCATGCTCTCGGGCGATGGCCGCGCCGCCGCCGAGGCCATGGGCCAGGCGCTTGGCCTGCGCGCCGACCGGGGCGAAGTGCTGGCCCAGGCGCTGCCATCGGACAAGGCGCGCCTGATTGCCGAGCTGAAAAACACCGTGCCAGCGGATGGTGCCAGCGCGCCGCGCGCCATCGCCATGGTGGGCGACGGCATCAACGACGCGCCCGCACTGGCCGCCGCCGACGTGGGCATCGCCATGGGCAGCGGCACCGACGTGGCCATGCAAGCGGCCGACATCACGCTGATGCGCGGCGATCTGGCCCTGGTGGCCGCGGCGCTGGACATCTCGCGCCGCACGGTGCGCAAAATCCGGCAGAACCTGTTCTGGGCCTTCGTCTACAACGTGGCGGGCATTCCGCTGGCCGCGCTGGGCTACCTGAACCCCGTTGTGGCGGGCGCGGCCATGGCGCTGTCGTCGCTTAGCGTCATGGGCAATGCGCTGCTGCTGCGCCGCTGGCGGCCCGGCCAGCGGCCCCCGCTGCAACGCGGCTGAGCGGCCAGGTCGCGGCGCGAGCGCACGTCCTCAAACCCCGCCGCGCCAAGCAGTGCGCGCACGGCTGCATCTTGATTCCAGCCATGCTCCAGCAGCAGCCAGCCGCCCGGGTGCAGGTGCGCGCCCGCGCGGGCAATGATCTGGCGCAAATCGTCCAGCCCGTCCGCGCCACTGACCAGCGCCACGCGCGGCTCGTGGCGCAGCGCGGGCAGGTGCGGATCGCCTTCGGCAATGTAGGGCGGATTGCCAAGGATGGCGTCAAAGCACTGGCCGCCCAGCGCGCCGAACCAGTCGCCCGCGCGCGCTTGCAGAAACCGCACGGGCAGCCGCAGGCGCCGCGCGTTGGCGCGGGCCACGGCCAGCGCGTCGGCGCTGGCATCGGTGGCGACAATTTGCGCGGGCGGCGCCCGCTCGCGCGCCAGCGCCAGCGCAACCGCGCCACTGCCCGTGCCCAGATCCAGCAGCCGCCAAGGCTGCCCGGGGGCAAACAATTGCAGCGCCCAGTCCACCAGGGTTTCCGTGTCGTCGCGCGGATCGAGCACGCGCGCGTCCACATGCAGCGTGAGGCCGTAAAACGCCTTGCGGCCCGTGATGTAGGCCACGGGTTCGCCAGCGGCGCGGCGCGCGCATGCTTGCTGGAAGCGGCGCGCCACCGCCGCGGGCAGCGGATCGGCGTCGTGCGCAATCAGCCAGGCGCGCGCGTGCGCGTCATTGCGCCCCAGCGCGTGCAGCAGCAAAAGCTGCGCGTCCTGCCGCGCCAGGCCAGCGGCGCGGGCTTGTCCGAGCGCGTGGGCAAGGCTGCCTGCGTGGCGGCGCGCGCCCTCAAGCATTGATTGCCAGTTCGGCCAGCAATTCGGCCTCGCGCGCGGCTTGCAGCGCGGCGACGACTTCGGCCAGATCGCCATCCAGAATCGCGCCCAGCTTGTAGAGCGTGAGGTTGATGCGGTGGTCGGTCAGGCGGCCTTGCGGAAAGTTGTAGGTGCGGATGCGGTCAGATCGATCGCCCGATCCGATCAGCCCCTTGCGCGTGGCTGCCTCCTGGGCGGCGCGCGCGCTGCGCTCTTTTTCTTGCAGCCTGGCTTGCAGCACTTGCAGCGCCCTGGCGCGGTTGCTGTGCTGGCTGCGCCCGTCCTGGCATTCGGCCGTGATGCCCGTGGGAAGGTGCACAACGCGCACAGCCGAATCGGTTTTGTTGATGTGCTGGCCGCCCGCGCCGCTGGCGCGAAAGGTGTCGATGCGCAAATCAGCCGGGTTCAGCGTGATCTGGCTGGCCGCGTCAGGCTCGGGCATGACAGCCACCGTGGCCGCGCTGGTGTGGATGCGCCCCTGCGTCTCGGTTGCTGGCACGCGCTGCACGCGGTGCCCGCCCGATTCGTGGCGCAACTGGCCGTAAACCCCGTCGCCCGCGATGCGCAGCACAACCTCCTTGTAGCCGCCCAGTTCGGCGGGCGATTCGCTCATGACCTCGCACTGCCAGCCGCGCGCGTCGGCATAGCGCGTGTACATGCGCGCCAGATCGCCCGCGAACAGCGCCGACTCATCGCCGCCCGTGCCCGCGCGAATTTCCACGAAAGCGTTGCGCGCGTCGTCCGGATCGCGGGGCAGCAACATGCGCTGCAACTCGCCAGCCAGCGCGACCAGATCGGCCTGGCCCGCCGCAATTTCCTCTTGCGCCATGGCGGCCATGGCTGCGTCGTCGGCCAGCATCTCTTGCGCGTCGGCCACATCGCGCGCGCGCCGCTGGTAGCGCGCCCAGCGCTCGGCAATGGCGCAGACCTCGGTGTGCTCGCGCGAGAGCTTCAAAAACTGCTCCAGATCGGCCATGACATCGGGCTTGGCCAGCAGGAAATCCAGCTCGGCCAGGCGCTCGGCATAGCGTTGCAACTGGGCGTGCAAAAAAGGCGGCAAAAGCGGGGCGTCGGCAGCGGCAGGCATCGGTGAAATTATCCGCTTGCCAGAGGCGATCGCGCCTGGCCCGCAATGACAAGGAATTTGTTTGTAGCGCCCCTCCAGCGCACAGCATGGGGCGCGTGTACAGGTGTGTCCCCTCACCCGGCGCTTCGCGCCACCCTCTCCCCAAGGGGCGAGGGAATGGAGAAATACGCGCTGCCGCTGCCTTCCTCTGTCCCTCTTGCGGGACAGAAGTGCCCCCGGGCCTCTCTCCATCTCTCCCTTTGTTCCCTCCCCCAAGGGGGGGAGGGTGCAATTTGCTCCCCTCTCCGCTTGCGGAGAGGGGCAGGGGGTGAGGATGGGGCGAGAGAGGGTGGGCAAAAAACAACACACACCCATCAAAAAGCGGAACTATGTCACACTTTCCGCGTTTTTTTCACTTTCGCACCTCTCTGCCTGTTGCAAAACGCGGGCACGCATGCTAACGTGCATGCGCGTCTTGGCCCCGCGCCGATCCGCCGATCTTGTTCCCCCTGTGTTGCAGTGCCATCCAACGCAACGCACACAGAGGGGCGCATGAGGAAGCGGCAAGGCAGGCAAGGGCCGAAGGCGCATCCACCACCCATCCATCCCCTCAACTTGCAAGGAGCAAGATATGCTAAATAGCAACGCATCCGAAATAGATTCCGGAACCGCTGGACTTTATTCCTCAACCGCTGGTATAATCGGCAATCGGCAATCGGCAATCGGCAATCGGCAATATAAAAATTTGTAATAATAATTTTAAAAAATCCGCTGATTCCAGAATTTCACATCTCCGATCTTTACGCACGCTGGCGCTTAAAACCCTTGCCGGTTTTTGCTTTGCCGCCGCAGCATCCACGCCAGTTTGGGCGCAGCAGCAACCACCGACCATTACCTGCGACACAGACCCAGCCATTTTCAATACAGGCATTGCTCCAGACGGCCTGGGCGGCTATTCGGCCAGCAGCGGGATTTTAGCCGCTGGCGATCCGGATGCCCACTGGCAATATGCTTTTGAAGCCGGGATAGCCAACAGAAACACCGATCCAGCCACTTTGACTTTGAACTGGCAACCAGCCCCGGTTTATTACAACACCTATCCTGGCCGGACGCAATCATCATTTGGCAATTCCCAGATGATTGGCCTGCCCTCGATAGGGCATGGAATCGTCTGGTACCGCTATGATTTTGAGCTTGCCAGCACGGTTGATCTCAGCACCTTCAATTTGTCCGCCCAGTTAAACGCAGATGATCACACCTACCACATTTTCGTCAATGGCAAGGACAATCTTTCTCTCCCGCAGGACGTTTCTTTAACCAACGGAAGGTGGAACACAGTTCCGGAACTTGTAACCTTGGACAGGGGCTGGAAACATGGCCTGAACCAGATTTTTATTGCCGTAGAGAATATTGGGACTACGACCGCCAGCACATTATTGATTCAACCCAGCGGCGCGCCGCTTTGCGCCAAAAAGGTCAGCGCCGTCCCAACGCTCGACAGCCTGGGTTATTGGCTAACTGGTTTTGGTATTTTGGCCCTAGCCGCCGCTGCGACAGCGCGGCGCAGGCGGGTGGCAACAACCTGAAAATCTGCCATCGTTAAGCAAAAGCCACTTTCTGAAGTGGCTTTTTGGCGGGCTTATCTTTATGAGCGTTACTTTGTTTTGAGTGGGAGTACCCCCTCACCCGGCGCTGCGCGCCCACCCTCTCCCCAAGGGGCGAGGGGAAAGAATATAAATGCGCCGCGCTTGCCCAAGGGAGCGAGGGCAATGTTTAGATTCCCTCCCCCTGTGGGGGGAGGGTTAGGGAGAGAGGGGCAGGACAGGAATTATTTCGCGATGCTACAAATTCCCCTCACCCGGCGCTGCGCGCCCCCTCTCCCCAAGGGGCGAGGGGAAAGAGTATAAATGCGCCGCGCTTGCCCAAGGGAGCGAGGGCAATGTTTAGACTCCCTCCCCCTGTGGGGGGAGGGTTAGGGAGAGGGGCAGGACAGGAATTATTTCGCGATGGTACAAATTCCCCTCACCCGGCGCTGCGCGCCACCCTCTCCCCAAAGGGCGAGGGTAAGGAAGGGAAGCGTGCCCGTTATTGCGGGGAGCGCAGCGACACGGCAATCCATGCAACGGTTGAATTGCTCGAAACGCTGCCGCAGATTGCAAGGCTTCAACTGGATCGCCACGTGCCTTGCGGGCACTCGCAATGACGCATGCTTT